>CAZBKU010000006.1:2913-18050 GCA_964492585.1 uncultured Thermoplasmatales archaeon
CAACCTCTCGGGGCCCGATGTCAGCTTCGACCACGACCAGCCCTGCGTGCCCCTGGACGACCAGCGGGCCTACGACCTGTACTCGGGGTCCTTCGAACGCCACCACCTTGAGCTCCAGGTCCCCGAGGGCTTCGAGCTCTACAGCTTCGCCTTCTCCAAGGAAGGCAGGACGTGAGACCCATGAACCGAGCCACCACGATGCTATCGACCTTGGCCTTGCTTTCGACCGCCCTGACCCTGGTCGCCATCCCGGCGTCCGCCCAGGCCCCCGCCTTCGACAGCGGGAACCTGGCCAGCGGGGACAGCTTCAGCTGGACCCCCGAGGAGCCCGGCACCTACGGGTACCACTGCACCTACCACTCGAGCATGACCGGCACCATCACGGTCACCGACGGTGAGGCCGGCCAGGACGTGGAGATCGAGATCGACGGTTTCGCCTTCCACCCGGAGAACGTGACCGTCACCACCGGGACCACGATCACGTGGACCAACCTGGACGACACCGGCCATACCGTCACCGCCGACGAGGACGCCGGGTCCATGGAGGACAACGGCTCGATGGAGGGTGACGACGGCTCCATGGCCGGCGACGACGGTGCCATGGACGGCGAGGGCGACGGCGGCATGATGGCCGACGACAGCACGGCCGACAGCCCCGGGCCAGGCCTGATCGCGCTCATCGCCGGCCTGGCCGTGGCGACCCTCATCGTCGCCAGGGGGCGGCAGTGACCGGGCGTGCACCCAGCCATCGCCCCGGTCGATCCATCCCGGCGGACCTTTGTACGCCGGCTGTGCTGCCGTGGCTCAAGGGTCGCGGGCCATGGCTAACCTCCGACGGATCCTCTGGTACCTGCTCGGGGGCACCCGAGGGGGCCCCACCCGCATCCGGATCCTGCGCTTGCTCCGCGACCGGCCGTACAACACCAACCAGATCGCCGAGCGGCTCGACCTGGACTACAAGACCGTCCAACACCACCTCGAGGTCCTCCAGGAGAACCGGGTGCTGGCCAAGTCCGGCGACCAGTACGGGGCCGTCCTGCTCCCGACCCCGGACATGGACGACAGCTGGGAGGCCTTCGAGGAGATCGCCGAGAAGCTCACCGACGATGAGGATGGATGACGACAGGAGGATGACATGGGCACCCTGATGTGGATCAACGTGGGCCTGGCCATCGCCAACACCGCGCTAGCCCTGGTGCTGGGCTGGGTCTACGCCCAGAACCACCGAGAGATCGGCTCGCCCTTGACCCTGGGCTTGCTGCTGTTCGCCGCCTTCTTCGTCCTGCACAACGGGATGGTGGCCTACCACTACCTGACCATGATGCCCAAGTTCCTGGCGGTCAGCGAGGCCTGGCTCTTCGTCGAGGGCCTCCTGCAGCTCGGCGGGCTCGGGGCCTTGGTCTACGCGACGATGCGGTGACCCGAAGGGAGGCCCTCCACGATCTGGGCCGCGCCCCCCAGGGCCTCTATCCTGGGGGTTCAAGACCCCTAGACGGGGAAGGGAGCCCACCCGTGGTGGGCCAGAGAGGCCGCCACGGTGATCCGATCATGACCACCCCCACCCACGGCGGACCGGCGGGCCGACCTGACCATCGGCTAGCTCAGCTATGGCGCCGGTTCACCCAACCCCCGGAGGACCTGGCGCCCGACCAGGAGCACCGCGCACGCCTCCTGCTCGCCATGGCGACGATCCTCGTGCCCCTGATGCTCGTCCTGGGTGTCCTGGTCTCCTGGGATCCCTTGGCCCCCTTGGGCTGGGACCTCCAGATCGCCGCCCTGGTGGCCGCCGTCGTGGTGGTCCTCCTGATCTCGCACGTCCTGGTCCACAGCGGGCGCTACCGGCTGGGCTCCCACGTCCTGGTCGGGGGCATCTGGTGGCTTTTGGTCCTGGAGCTGGTGGTCCTGGCCGACCCCATCGACCCGTGGATCTTCACCTACCTCCTGCTGCCTGGGTTCCTGAGCAGCATCCTCCTCACCGTGCCCGCGACCCTCTCGATCTCCGGTGCAAGCATCGGCGTCCTTCTCATCCAGTGGCAGCGGGGACAGACCACCGGGAGCCCGGAGCTGGTGGTCTACCTGTTCGTCCTGCTCACCGCCGTGGCGGTGGCCGCTCACACCCTCCAGAACCAGGATCGGCGGCGGATCGTCGAGCAATCGGCCCGGCTCGAAGCGAGCGAGCAGAGGATCCGGCGCCTGTTGAACGCCACGTTCGAGGCGGTGGTCCTCCACGACGGGCCGGTCATCGTCGACGCCAACCCCACGTTCCAGACCCTGTTCGGCCTCCCTTTGGAGGACGCCCGGGGGCGAGGACTGTACGAGCTTCTGGCCGCGGAGGACGAGACAGCCTGGGTGTCGGTCCGTGACCACGTGGCCGGGGCCACCACGGGCTCGGTGGAAGCGATAGGGGTGCAGGCCGACGGGCAACGGTTCCCGGTCGAGTGCCGAAGCCGGCCGTTGGAAGCAGGAAGCCAGGGGCTCCGGGTCACCGTCTTGCGGGATATCTCCCACCGTAAAGCCATCGAGGAGGCTCGCGCCAACCGCGCCCAGGAGGCCGCTCGCAGGGCCGAGCTGGAGCAGCTCGTCTGGGTCACCTCCCACACGCTTCGCACCCCCGTGCGGACGGTGAACAGCTTCAGCCAGCTCCTCGACCGGCAACTGGAGGGTCGGCTGGACCCGGAGGCCGCCGAGTCCCTGGCCTACCTCCAGCGGGGGACCGCGGAGCTGGACCGGTTGCTCAGCGACCTCCGGGAGTACGGCGAGGTGGTCACCCGGGACGCCCCCCACCTACCGGTACCCCTGCGCGTCACGGTCGAGCAAGCCCTTGGAGACCTCCGCGACCAGGTGGCCGTCGACGAGGCCGAGATCCACATCGGTCCTCTGCCCACGGTGGCCGGGGACGCCGTCCAACTGGAGCACCTCTTCCGGGAGCTTCTGGAGAACGCCTTGGTCCACCACGGTGGAAGCCAGCCGCAGGTCGAGGTGCGCGCCCGCGAGGAGGGATCCCACCACCGGATCGAGGTCCGCGACGACGGCCCAGGGATCCCGGAGGAGCTCAGGGAGCGCGCGCTGGGCATCTTCCAACGGTTGGGGACGGACAGGACGGGCCTGTCCACCGGGGTGGGCCTGGCCCTTGCCCGCCGGATCGCCGAGGCTCACGGCGGGTCGCTCCACCTGACCGATACGCCCGGGGCCGAGACGGGGACCACCGTGGTGGTGAGCCTACCCAAGCTCGCGGCTCGTTGACCTGGGCGCCCCCCGGAGGGGCCGGCCAGGACCGCTCAGCCCCGGGTGGGCAGGGGCTCGAGCCGATCGTACACGACGACGTTCCAGTAGCTGCCCTCGAGCACCGTGCGCAAGCCGGCCTTCCAGTTCTCCTCGCCGCCGACGAACCCGTGGATGTACTCGACGGTGTCGTCGGGCATGTGGTACTGCGGGTAGTCAGACGCGTTGAGCCCGCCGGCCATCCGGATGATCGGGATCCCGGCCTCCTTGAACCGGCGCTCGTCGCTGTTGCGGGCGTGCTCGGGCCAGATCTTCACGCAGGCCTCGTCGTAGCCCAACAGGTCGTAGTAGATCGCCTCCTGGGTGGGCCGGAGCAGGTCGTCGAAGTTCTCGCCGAGCATCTGGTACATCCTCCACTCGTGGCCGGGGCAGTTGATGCCGACCATGTCGTGGCCGATGACCAGGTCCCAGGTCAGCTCGTCGTCCCCCTCGACCTCGTTGTCGACGAAGTACTGGCTGGCGACCAGGCCGATCTCCTCGGCGTCGAAGAAGATGGCCTTGAGCGTCTTGTTGTTCTCGTACCCGTCGAGCTCCCGGGCCAGCTCGATGCCCATGGCCACCCCGCTGCCGTCGTCGTAGGCACCCTGGAGCGTGGCGGCCTGGGTGTCGTAGTGGCTCACCCACGCGATGGCGTGGTCGGGGTTGGTGGTGCCCTCCTTGGTGCCGATGACCACGTTGATGCCCTGACCGGTCTCGGTGGGCAGCTCGACGCCGGTGGGGGCGTACTCGATCAGCTCGGTCTCCCAGCCCAGGTCGTCCAGCTCGCTGAGCAGGAAGCCGCTGGCTTGCAGGTTGGTCGGGCTGCCGGTGTCCCGCTTGGTGTAGGTGGTGACGAAGTCCTCGTGCCAGGTGGCCATCCGGTCGACGTCCAGGCTCGGCTCGGGCACATCGGAGAGGTCCGGTAGGGCCGAGGCCTGGCCTGCCTGGCCGGTCCGGGTCGTCGCGTCGTCCTGGAGGGTGTCGATGCACCCGACGGCCAGGAGGGCAGCGGTCAGGGCCAGGATGGTCCAGCGTCGCATGCTCGTCCAGAGAACAGGTCCTACATACGTGTTCCCGGAGGCGCCCTGTCCCTGGGCGAGCTGGTCTGCAACCTGGGCCTTGTGCCCCTCGAGCAAGCCCCTGTGGTACCCGTCACGCCCGGTTGCCGGGATCGTGGGGCCTCGCGTCGGCCTGGCCGTGCTGGTCGCGTAGAGCATGCCGTCCAACAGGACGGTCACGCCGGCGACCACGTCGACCCAGGAGGCGCCCTCCATCGCACGCGTCCAGGGGTCCCTGATCTCATCGTCCACCGGATCGGGCTCCGTGATCCACCGGGTGGATCGTCCCCACCGTCTGGCGGATGGAACGTGAACCGTCGGCCAGGTCCCACGAAAACCTTCGTCTTCAGGTGGGTGTTGGGGTCGTGGCGGTCGGGCCTGAGGATCGGTCAGCATCGTCGGGGCACGCCCCGGTGCTCACCCGATCTCGCCGCGGGCCCGGAGGCGATGCAGCCACCAGCCGGCCAGCAGGGCGACACCGGCGATCAGGGCCAAGGCCACGGCCTGTCCGGTGACCGAGGCGAAGAAGCTCTGCAAGGCCAGGTTGATGTCGGTGTACGCGTCGGCCAGACCCCACTTGGTGTAGTAGTGGGTCAGTGCCAGGGTGCCCCGGAACACGATGAACACGAGGCCGAGCAGGACCAGGGCGGTGCCGCTGGCCAGGTGGACCGGGTGGAAGCTGTGCTTGAAGCGCCCGATGTCGAGGGTGATCGGCTTGGCCTGGGTCATGCGCTTGGCCACATCGCTCTTCTCGAAGACCACGGCCAGCGCGAACAGGGGGCTCACGATGCCTAGGGCGAACACGAGGAACAGGAGGATCCCGCCGACGGCCGAGAGACCGGTGGTCACCGACAGGGCGACCAGGCCTGAGAGGATGGGGGCTGTGCAGCTGCTGGTGGCGAAGCCGAAGACCGCGCCCATGAGGTAGACCTTGCCTACCTCGGTCTTGGCCTCGGAGACCCGCTGCTGGCCGAAGGTGGATGGCTCGAAGCCGACCGCGGCGGTCAGCCGTCCCATGTCGAACCCGAACAGGGCCAACAGGCCCAAGGCGATCAGCACGGCCCCGCCGATGGCGAAGATCAGCTCGGCGTTGTCCAGGATGAACGTGTTGACCAGGGAGCTGGCCCCGCTGATCGGCACGAAGACCAGGGCCAGGCCCAGGTAGAAGACGTAGGTCATCCGGACCAGGCGGCCCTTGGTCTCGAAGCTGTAGGCGAAGAACGCCGGCAGGATCGCCCCGCTGCAGGGGGAGAGCAAGGCGAACACGCCGCCCAGGTAGGCCACCGGTAGCAGGGCCCAGAGGGGGATCGCGCTCTCGGTCCCCCCGACCGAGGCCGGGCTGATCAGCCGCGAGCCGAAAACGACGATCAGGACCAGGGCCACGGTGCCCAGGGTCAGCCACACAAGGCGGCTGATGGACCCGGCGGGCCCGGGAGCCTGGTCGTCCATGGTCACCGGTCCCGGGTCGTGGCTTGGCTCTGGTTGCCCGATACCGTGGTGTTCTGTCGGGCGGCCTGCTGCTCGGCTTCCTCCAGGGCCTGGTCGATGGCGTCAGCGAAACTGTCGTAGCCACCCAGGGGAAGCCGGTTGACGAAGCCGTCGGCCTCGATGAGGAAGAAGGTCGGCGTGCCCAGCACGCCGGCCTCCTGGCCGTCCCGGAGGTCCACGTTCAGCTCGCGGCCGTGGTCGCGCCCCTCGGCGCAGTCGGCCAACGCCTTGGGATCCAGGCCGTTGGCTGAGGCCCAGTCCTCCATGAACCCGACCACGTTGCCTTGGTTGATGCTGGGCTGGCGGTCGTAGAAACGCTCGGTGAGCTCGAAGAAGGCCTCTGCTCCACCCATGTGGAAGGCGCACTTCTGGCCGCTGGCGGCCAGGTCCTCCCACCGGTAGCCGGCCTTGGCGTACTTCTCGGCGTAGTAGAGCTGGCCCTCGTCGATGTAGTTGGTCTCGATCCGGTCCAGGATGCTGGCCTGGCCGTCCCGGGGGAGGTGGAACTGCCGGCAGGAGGTGCAGGCCGGGCTCTCGAAGGCCACAAGGGTGACCGGCGCGTCGGGATCGCCTTTCGTCGGGGCGCTCTCCAGGTGGAAGCGGCTGTCGTCGGCCTCGCCCCCGCCACCACCGGTCAGGACGGTGGCCCCGACGACCAGCGCGGCCACGACGAGCAGGCCGCCGACGACCAGGGCGGCCGTGTTGATCGGTGTCTTCTCGTCGGGGTGCTCGCGACCGATGTGGTCGTCGAGGGCTTTCTTGGCGGGGAACGATCGGTGGCAGTGGGGACAGTCGTGGCGTGCCATGGGGGTCTCCCGGGGTCCTAGGTTAGGGTTGGTGCCCTGGTACTTGGGCGTTGCCTTCGATGGTCCAGTGCGAGGCCCAGCACGTGGTCCTTGGGGTGGAGGCCCTCGACGCCCTTTGCGGCTCTGACGTACCCGCCGTAGGGGGTGCGATCCTGGTCGCGCTGGAGCTGGCTGTTGCAGCCTTGCCGGTCCTCGGTGGACCCGTCGTCGCACCGGGGCCGTTCCAGGATCAGCGTGCCGGGATGGCGCTGCTTCCAGTCCCCCCAGCCCATGGTCAGGGTGGGGTAGAGCTTCAGGTCGATCCCGTGCACATCGCCCCGGGCGGCGGTGCGCTTGTAGGCCACGCGGCTGGCGCACGGGGGACAGCAGGAGACGACCACCGGCTCGCCAGCGATGCGGGGTCGTTGACGACCGCCTCCCAGTTCAGGATGTCCGGCGGGTAGGCTCTGGCCACGCCGTCCCCGGCGCTGCCGATCACGACGTCGCCATCGTCCAGCCAACCACCGCTCCCGACGGAGGGGTTCTGGGTCGAGGTGATCCGGCCTCCACGGTCGTAGACGGCGTCCCCCCGCCCGTCCTTGCTGAAGGGGCTCCCCTTGCGGAACCCGTCGGCACCGATGTGGGCGGCCCTGGTCCCGGGGACCAAGGAGCTGGCCAGGTGAGCAAGCGGGATGACGGGCACCCAACGCATAGGGGTCCCAGGGACCGAGGGGGTAAGCCTCGTCTTGAACCGCCCCAGCAAGCCAGGGTGAGACGGGTACAGGGGTACAGGGGGATGGCTTAAATATGCCACGCGGGACAGGTAGGGCCACGATGGATGAGCCCCGGCCGAGGCCAGGCCTAGCTGCCACCAACGGTGGCGAGCCTCCGGTCGACGCAAGGCAGGCGCCCTCCGGTTCCCCGGAACCCTTCTGGGAGGACTGGATCCGATCCGCGCCAGGGATCTCCCAGCCGGCCGACCGGCGGCGGGCCCGGATGCTGGCCGGTTTCAGCCTGGTCCTAGCCGTGGCCGCCCTGGTGTCCTCCCTGGTCGCCCTGTTCATGGGCGGGCCGCGGTTCGGGAACCTGGGATACCAGGTCTCCGGCATCAGCGGCACGCTGTTGGGGTTCGTGGCGGTCCCGCTGCTCATCGTGGCATACCTTCTGGCCCGCACGACCCGGTGGCGCTGGGGGGCCTACCTGACCGTGGGCCTCACCCTCGTGCTCTCGCTTGCCTCGGCAGCAGCCAGCGCGTGGGTCGCCGGGGATCACCGGATCGCCGTCTACGTTGCGATCCCCCTGCTCGTGGCCGGCTCCTTCCTGGGCCTGAGCGAGACCCTGACCACCGCCGGCCTGGGGATCGCCGGGGTCCTCTCGATGGCCCTCTGGGTCCCGGGGACGGCCTACGGCGACATCCACCCAAGCCTGGTGTTCCTCGGCATGGTGATCGCGTTGGTCGTCCTCTTCACCACGATCCGCTCGACCGATCTCCGCCAGCTCACCGAGCAAACCGTCGAGCTCAACCAGGCCCAGGAGATCGCTGGCCTGGGGAGCTGGAGCCTGGACATCCCGACGGGTCAGGTCCGGTGGTCCCGGCAGATGTACCGGCTCTACGGCATCGACCCCGGTACCGAGGTCACCCTCGAGACCGCCATGGAGGGCATCCACGAGGCCGACGCCCAGGAGATCCAGGCCGAGTACGAGCGGGTGCTTGAAAGCGGGGGCCAGAAGACCGGCTGGGGCCCCATAGAGTACCGGTTCACCTCTCGGGATGGGATCGAGCGGGTCCTCTACGCCGAGGCCAGGGCCTGGTTCGACGACCAGGGCCGGGCCCGCCGGTTGACCGGCACCGTCCAGGATATCACCGAGCAACGGGCGCTCGAGTCCCGGTTCGAGCAACTGCTCGAGGCCGCGCCGGACGCGATCGTCCTGGTCGACACTGACGGTGACATCGTCCTGGTCAACCAGCAGACCGAGAGCCTCTTCGGCTGGGATCGGGAGGAGCTGCTCGGCGAGCCCGTCGAGACCCTGGTACCGTTGCCCCTTCGGGAGGAGCACGTCGGTTACCGGGATGCCTACATGGCCGATCCCGAGAGCCGGCCGATGGGGCTCAACCTGGAGCTCTACGGGCTCCACAAGGACGGCAGCGAGATCCCCGTCGAGATCGGCCTGGCCCCGCTGGTCACCGAGGATGGGATGCGCGTGATGGCCGCCGTGCGCGACATGACCGAACGCGCACAGATCAAGGAGGAGCTCCGGGCGTATGCCAACCGGTTGGAGCGGTCCAACCGGGACTGGGAGCACTTCGCCTACGTGGTCAGCCACGACCTGCAAGAGCCCATCCGCATGGTCAACAGCTACCTCCAGCTCCTCGTCCGCCGGTACGAGGGCGAGCTCGACGAGCAGGCCGACGAGTACATCGGGTACGCCAAGGAGGGCGCCCAACGGATGCGCAAGCTGATCCTGGGCCTGTTGGAGTACTCGCGGGTCGACACGCAGGGAGGTCAGCGCCGCGAGGTCGACAGCGCGAACGTCCTCGAGAGCGTCCTCAACGCCCTCCAGGTCTCGATCCGCGACCGGCAGGCCCGGGTGCGTTACAACGACCTGCCGACGGTCCTGGCCGACGAGGGCCAGCTGGGCCAGGTCCTCCAGAACATCCTGGCCAACGCCCTGAAGTTCGTGCCCGAGGACCGTGAGCCGGAGATCCGGATCTCCGCCGAGCGGGAAGGGGAGACTTGGCACTTCCGGGTCCGGGACAACGGCATCGGGATCAACCCCGAGCATGCCGACCAGATCTTCGTCATCTTCCGACGGCTCAACGCCCGGGGCGAGTTCGAGGGGGAGGGCATCGGGCTGGCCGTCTGCAAGAAGATCATCGAGCGGCACGGGGGCCGGATCTGGGTCACCGACAACCAGGCCCACGGGTCGACCTTCCACTTCACCTTGCCGTGTAGCAAACCCGCTGGGCTTGCGGCCACCGAGCCGGGACCGGCGGGGGAGCCGCTGATGGAAGGGGAACGCCATCGACCGCATGGCACCAGCGGCGAGCCGTCCGGCCCAGGACGATCCTAGGCTCGCTGGCCAGGAAGTCGCCTACCCGTCTGGCTGGGCGCGCTGGGCCGTGCTCCAAAGCTCCTCGAAGGTCTGACGGATCTCGGTGGCCAGGTCCGTGTCGGTCACGAACACCGAGCCCAGGGTCTCGGCAGGACGCACCGGGTTGGGGATCAACATGACGATCCCCTCGTCGTCCATCAGGTGGAAGCTGGGGACTCGCTCGGTGGTGAAGCGCACCGCGCGCACGTTGCGCTCGCCGATCATGTCCAGGGCCCAGCCTTGGGCGTCCTCGAAGTGATCGGCCTCGTACATCACCAGGAGCCGGAAGGTGGCCTGGTGCTTGCGGATGTTCTGCTTGATGTTGTCGATCATCTCGGCGGCCCGCTCGAGGACCTCCTCGCTGGTGGTCTCGACGATCGCCGCGTGGTCCACCACGGCGTAGTAGTAGTCCTTGGCCTCGGTGGCCTTGACCAGGTGCTTGTCGACGAACTCGTCCCAGCCCATGGCCACGCTCCAGAACGGCGAGTCCTGGGGTTTGGTGCGGGCCCGCTTGGCCAGCTGGGTCTCCAGGACCGGCAGGCGCTGCTTCATGGCCGTGATCTCCTCCTCCTTCTTGGCCTTGAGCCGGCCGATGGCCGTCGAGACGTCCCGGGCCATGTACTTCTTGGGCCGGGAGTGCTGGACGTCGACCAAGCCAAGGCTCTCCAGCCGGGCCATGGCGTCGTAGATCTTGCTGGTCGGGACACCCGAGCGTTGGCAGATGTCCTTGGCCTCGGCGATGCCGAGCGGTAGGAGGGCGAGGTAGGCGTCGATCTCGTACTTGGTGAGGCCGAAGTCCTCGAGGATCGTCCGGGCGTCGAGGGTGACCTCCTGGTCCGTCTCCGCAGCGCTCACACCCCCCACAACCCCCCACCTGCTCATGAAGTTTCTTACTACTCAGAGTAGAAGAACATGAGAAAGGCCATTATAGGGAACCGTGGGGTGACGTGCCTAGCGGTAGGGACGCTCCCGGGGGGCCGGCCGTCAGGCTTCCAGGTACCCACCACCACTTGGACCCCCCGGCGCCCTTCCGTGACCTCTCCTTCGATCGTCGGATATCCCTGGCGTTAGCCGTTGTCTGCCCGATCTCTCGGAACGCTGTTTGGGTCTACAAGCGCCGGTGGCGCATGTCCTCGGGCTCCTGATCGCCGCCCGAGCGCAACCTCGAAGTAGTATACAAGATATATCCTGTATCAGATGTCTACGACCGTGCGGATCCGGGAGGAGGATAAGGCCCGCCTCGACCGGTTGCAAGCCAAGCTGGCCCTGGCCCGGGATCGCCGCCTCTCTCTGGACGAGGTCCTCCACCACGTCCTGACCGTGGCCGAGCGCCACGAGCAGGATCTCTTGAAGGGAGACCGGGGACCGCGGCTGAGCGAGGACAGGATCCAAGAGATCCTCGCCTTGCCCAGGGATTGGGGGACCGAGATGGGCTCCAGCAGCTTGGATCAGGCCCTCGCCGACGCCCACCTGGAGTGAGGATCGTGGGCATCCTCTTGGATACCAGCCACCTGTTCGCCTACCTCTACGAACGGGACACGAACCACGAGGCAGCCCGGGAGATCATGGAGGCATGCCTGGAAGGTAGGCATGGACGGGTGGTCACGACCACGTCGACCCTGGAGGAGCTCGCCGCGATCGGGCGATCCAAGGGGTTCCCGGCGACCTGGGCCACGGCTCTCGACGAGCTCCTGGGACCAGGCGACGACGCTGTCATCGAGGTGCTCCACCCGTCCGGCTCGACGATCGAGCGCGCCCATCGCCTCTACGTGGATCGTTACGATCGAGGGCTCAACCTGACCGACTGGGTCCAGGTCTTGACCATGGAAGAGGAGGGCTTGGAGACCATCGGGACCTTCGATGGCGGGTTCCATGGTTTGGTGGAGGTCGTCGGGGATCGGTCCTCCACGTCCCCCTGACCCGGTAGGCGCCGGACCGACCCCTGGAGGGCTCGAGCTGACCGAACCGTCGACCACGGCTGGCCCCAGCTGGCTCCATCATCCCCAATCCCGCATCCAGGCCGTCCCGCCCACGGTGGTCAGCATGGCCTGTTCGCCGTCCGGTGTCACGACGTCGACGGGGTGGATCAGGCGGGCGGTCTGCCACATCGGCTCCACGACACCGTCGGGCACAGGCTCCTCCTCCCTGTCGAGGACGTCCTCATCGATCTGCCAGGCGACCTCGGCGATGGCCAGGTGCGTGCCCAGGACCATGTTCTCGGGGAGGTCGATCGTCAGGCTGTAGCGATCGGCTGGCGGGACGTTGCACTCGCTGAACCGGTCGTCGGACGAGGCATCGCAGTAGGAGCTGACGTCCACCCCTGGCAGGAACATACCACGCTGTCCGTAGAGCCGGATGTTCTCGCTGATCTTCAGGTGGCGCCCGGTCCAGGCGAGGTCCTCCCACGCGTTGTACGGGTCGACGACGTGCACGCGGATGTCGGCCTTGGAGACGCTGGTGGCGACCAGCTGATCCATCAGGGCCTCGACGCCGAGGTCCAGGCGGACCTGCTGGCCAGGGGAGGCCTGGGAGGGACCGGTCATCCCGGACTCGGCGACCCCGTTGCGCCAGGCCGCGATCAGCTCGCCCGGGACCCCCTCGACGTACCGGTAGGCGCCCTGACCGACGCTGTGGACACCCCCCTGGCCCTGGCCGGTGCCGCCGGTGTGGGCCACCAGGGGGAACCGCCACGCCTCCGGCGGCTCGGCGGCCAGGCATTCGGGCCCCTGGGGTGGCGGATCGTCGCCGAACCAGGGGTACCCGGTCTCCCGGGGACCATCGTCGTAGACGAACCCATCGGGCGTGCTGGTCCACGGCGCCTGGTCGCGCTCCCTAAGGTCAACCTCGTCGCAGAGAGCGTCGGTGCTCGGGGCCAGGGCCCACAGGTAGGCGCCCTGTGCCTCGCCGGGCCGCAGGACCGAGGTCTGGTGGGCCATGGCCGAGCCGGGTCCACCCACGCTGGCCGGGACGGGCCCGTGGCCCTGGTCCGTGCGGACGTAGCGATCGACGTAGGGCTGGACGGCCCCCTCTTGGTAGAGCACGGTCAGGTGGGCCGGTGGCGGGAGCGGCCCCCGAGCCACATGCTCCCCATCCACGCCAGCGCGGAGGAGGACACCGCAGGCCTTGAGCGCCGGGCATCCGAGGGGGGTGGCGAACTCGACGACGAGCAGGCGGCCGTCGTCCAGGCGGTCGATGGTGGCGGACGCGGGGACCGGGTAGGTCTGTTCCACGGCCGGCAGGTTCGCGGTCTCGTTCACGAAGAACGTCTCGGGTCCCCGAAGGGTGATCCGGTGGATCTCCGCGTCCTCGCCGCCGTTGAGCATGAGCACGGCCACCGGCATCTCTGCGCCTTTCCGGTAGCCCAGGTCGGATCCCGCCGTGATCGGGGTGACCTTGGGCGTCATGACCTCGACGCTGCGATGCACCCGGCCGGGGTTGTTGGCCAGTTCGAAGACCAGCTGGCCGTCGGTATGGACCCGCTCGCCCAGATCGTCGAGCTGGGCTCGGACGGTCTGGAACCCAAGATCCGTGCTGTTGGCGTAGGCCGGTGGCCGGGCGTGGAACCGGAAGGTCCGGGTCACGGTCGTGTCCTGGGGGACGACCCAGCGGGCCGTACCCGGCTCGACGGCGTCGGGATCGGTGGGACAGCGCAGCTCGAGCTCGAGGCTCAGCAGGCTGGTGAGCTGGGTGGAGCCGTCGGGGAGGGGCTCGATGAGGACCTCGGACCAGCCTTCCGGTTGGTTGTGCCTCATGTCCTCTTCGAGTTCCTCGGCATCGGTCCAATCTCGCGGGACGGTGACCGTCAGCCGGTAGGCTCCCACGGTCGTGGCGTTCGTTCCCGCCTCGCCGCAGACCGCGTCGGATCGCGTTGTGTTGACCCATCCGGGCCCATGGAAGCCGGCTTCGATCTGGAAGCTGTGGTGGGGGTAGGGGTTGTCTGTCTCCTCTTCCTCGCCCGGTAGAAGCTCGCCCTGCTGGGCTTCTCCAGCGTCCTGGATGGCACGCTCCGAGAGGAGCTCCTGTTCAGTGACGACCAACTGTCGGGGTCGCTCCACCTCGTCCATGTTCGGTGTGAAGGGCAATTGGCCTGCCAAGCTGGTCCAATCCGGTTCCTGGAAGACCAGGCTCAACCCCGGTCCTGGCTCCCGGACCACCGGGACGTGCTTGGTACGCTCGATCTCCAACGTGGTCTCGAGCTCGCGCTCGTCGGCCTCGGGCCCATCGTCGCTGCCGATGTTGGCTGTCTCGCCGGTGGTCTCCGTGCCGGCGGTGGCGGCCGTCCGGGAGTAGTTGACCGTGGCGCTCAACCAACTGACCGGTTCCAGGACGCCGTCGGGGCTGGCGCGGTAGGCGCCGTCTTCCCCGAGGGGAAGGTAGTGGACGTCGGCCGTGGCAGCCCCGGAGACGTTCTCCAGCCGGGGGACCACGAACGCTGGGCCCTTGGTGGGGCTGGAGGCCATGTACTCAGCCCCGGTCCGCATGCCCTGGGCATCGTAGGGCTCGTAGAGCGTGGCGTGGTGCATGCCCAGGCCCTTGCGGGGCGCCCAGCCGGCGATCATGGTGAACTCGGTGGCCTCCGGGGCCGGGAAGAACGGGGCGAAGGTCTCCTCCAGCTGTCCCGGGTCACCGGCCCAGGCCCGGAAGCCCAGGTCCTGGAGGATGCTGGCCGCCGAGGGATCCTCGGGACAGCACCAGGCATCGCCCACGCGGACGTAGTCCTCGGTGGCTTGGTCGACGATCTCGTAGCCGAGCTTGCTGTTCCCGCCGTCGAGCGGGTTGGACCCGATCTGACCGATCAGCATGACGACCGTGAACATCACGACCACGATCAAACCCAAGACCTGCAGCGAGCCGGCACCCCCGCTGTCTGGTCCGCCCTGGATCGGGGAGCTTTCTTCAGCACCCATGCTCACCTTACGAACCGTCGAGGGTCATAGTCGTCGCGAGAGGTCGTGGTCACTCCTCGGCACGAACCCCCGTGGGGAAGAACCGCAACCGCTCGCAGCTAGACGGTTGCGCGATCGAAGATATGTCAACGTGTGCGTGCGACAGGTCGAGGGCGGTGGAGCCGGTCCCTGGGCTCAGGCCGTCTCGATCATGCCTTGGAGCACCTCAGCCTGCTTGTGCTCGCACGGGAACACCGCCTCCCCGGGGGTCTGGCAGTCGACGAAGATGCCCCAGGGTTCCCGGTTCGGACCGTCGCGGACATCGACGATCCCGTTCTTCACAGGACCAGTCGTGATGCCGTCGATAACCTCTCGAATGTCGTAGATGTCATCTCCCTCGCCCTCTAGGAAGTAGGCGATGGCGTGGTTGGTCGGGTGTTCGATGATCCCATCGCCACCGTTGTACCGATCGCCGAAGGTTAGACCGTGATAGGTGAGGTAGTAGGTGTCAAGACCTGTGTCTTCGATGAACAAGGCGTGGGCGTCGCCAAGGGCGGATGCATACG
>CAZBKU010000006.1:18060-27157 GCA_964492585.1 uncultured Thermoplasmatales archaeon
CCGGGCCAGGGTCGATCTGGTCAACGGTCGTCTCCAAGGCGTAGTTGTCGTCCCCGTTACCATCGAGGAAGTAGGCCGGAGATCGGCCAACGGGATGCTCCAGGATGCCGCCACCGCTGGTGTACCGGGTGCCGAAACTCAGGCCGTGCTGCTGGAGGTGATACGCGTCCGTGCCTCCGTCATCGAGGAGGAGGGCAGTACCGTCGCCGAGGACGCTGGCGTAGGAGAGGTGGGCGGCTTGGTAGGTATCGTTGCCCCGCCAGTCGCGGAGGGTGACCAGGGTCCCGGGCCAGGAGGCTTTGGCATGTGTGTGGCCGCCGCCGATGCTGGTGTAGGCCAGGTATGAGTCGTCGCCCTCCCAGTCACTCATGACGGCGATGCCTAAAAAGCTGTAGGCGAACCCGAAGCGACGTGTCTCATACACGTCGTCCCCACGCCGATCGAGCAGGATGCTACTGGCGCCTGTCGCGATGGCGACCGCATAATCGAGGTCTTGGCTTCCGTAGGTGTCGTTGCCAGCCTCGTCGTAGAGGATGGCGGTGGTCGCGATCGCTCTGGCGGACGCGACTTGACCAAGGTAGTTGTCATCGCCATCGAGCTCGATGGCCAGGCTCGGATGGGTGGTGCCTCGCTTGCAAGGGAACTTGTTGAGCTCGGGGTGGTCGGGCAGGCAGCGGTCCTCGCCAGGGGTGGGGGGTAGGGTGACCGTGGACTGGGTCGCCACGTTCATATGGTAGGTGTCATCGCCATCGGGGTCGATGACGAGCAGGGTCCCGTTCCAGACGACGTCGGGGGCCAGCTCGTGGGGGTGGTAGGTATCATCGCCGTTGGATCCGATGATCACCATGCCGGCGGCATCCAGTGGGAAGCTGTCGTCGATCGTGGTGGTCGTCGCCGCGGTGCGAAGTGCAGGGAGGACGGCGTCGAGGGTGCCCAGAAGCCAGGCGCTGTCCTGGCCGAGCATCCGGGTGAACGCGTGCGGTGTGACGTCCGGATCCGGCAGGGCCTGGGCGGTTTGGGCGGTGTGGTGTTGGGCGGTGAGCAGGGTGGCGATCGGAGCCACGTAGGCATCGGGCAGCTGGTCGAGGTTGACCGGTGTGGCCGGCAGGCCTTCTGTTCCCAGCATCGTGGTCAGCGCGGTGGTCAGCGTGGTCCGATCGCTGGTCTCAAGCTGGCCGATGGCCCAGGTGTGGCCGGCGTGGTAGGCCTCGATGGCTTGATGGTGCCAGCCTTGGAGAGCCGCGCCGGGGACCATGGGAGCGATCAGGATGTCCTGGTGGGTCTGGGACCAAGCCATGGCGTCCTCGAAGGCGGTCATCGTCGACGTCGGACCGGCCGCCGGAACAGGTGTCTGGTCTGGGTTGATGAGGCCCGCGGTGGCGGTCGAGGTAGCGACCAGCACCGCGGCCAGGAGGATCGTGGTGGCATGCCTCCGTGCAGGCTCCCCAGCCATGCTAGGCGAGCGGGTTATGCCGTATATAGCGTTTCTGAGGCTCCAGGGTTCGGGTCTTGCCGGCGACCGTCACGGCTTTGGGGTGGGCCCCCTTGCCAGGCCTCGTGGCCAAGAGCCCCCGGGAGGTCGTCAAGACCGCCGTCGGTATCGCAGCCGTGGTGCCCGCCATCGGTCTCCTGGTGCTGGCTGTCAGCCTTGCGCTGTCCGGCGGCTTCGGCGGGGTCCTGGCCGGCATCCTGGTGGGCCTGATCGCCGTTGCCCTGCTTGCAGCTGCGTTCCTGTGGACCTACGCGCCGGTGAGCATCCGGCGGTTCCTCGAGGACACCGAGGCCAAGCGCCAAGGGACCGACGGTCAGGCGCCTGGCTCCGACGGTGGCGAGGAGGATGGGCACGGTCCTGGGCCATCCCCCTGACCGGCCGGGTGCTGCTCCCGGCGCCGACCACCTCCTTCTCCCATCGTGGCCGCCGTGTGCCCTTGCGTCTGTCGTGGTCCCTAGCCGCTCCCCTCTGGCAGGAACTCAGCCTGGACCTCGACGACCTCCTCGCTATCCTCGCACGCCGCGTAGGCCTCCAGGGGCTCCCGGTTGGTGGCCCAGAAGCTCTCGTGGAACCCGAACTTGGACAACAGCTGGCGGGCTTGATCCTGCTTGCCGACGATGTAGAGCGTGGCGGCGATGGCCTCGGCCGTGGACAGGACCCAGGGCTTGCCGTAGTTGACCGGGTTGGCCGCCAGCAGGTAGGGCAGCGCCCTGGCCTCGGCCTTGCCCTCCAGGCGCTCGAAGACCTGCTCGGCCTGGGCCCACGAACAATCCAAGCCCACCAGGGCCGTGTCGGTCAGGGCCCGGTCGGCCGGGCTCACGGCCTGCTCGGCGTAGGGATGCAGGAGCAGGGAGCCGGCAGGGACCTCGCGTTCGCTTCGGACCAAGCGGGCCAGGTGGTGGCGCTCCATCCGTTTGGCCGTGCACTTCTTGGGATCGTCCTGACCCTCGTAGATGACCAGGATCGGCGTGTCGATGGGGCTGAAGGGATCGGCGATGTCGCGGGTGCGGGTCAAGGGCCCACCTCCACGTCCAGGACCACGTGGGCCACGCTCGGGGCGTAGGTCTTGACCCGTCGGGCCCCGACGACCTCGACGGTCCCCGCGGCCTCGGGCAGGTGGTCCAGCAGCTCCTCCTGGGCGTCGGCCAAGGGTGCCGGCTCCGGGGCGGTCGTGTGGTAGTGGAGCCTGCCGCCCCCGGGCTTGAGCGCTCCAAGGGCACAGGCAAGGAACGCGTGGGTCCCGGGGAAGTACCCGAGCAGGACCCGGTCGGCCACGCCGGTCGGGGCGACCTTACGGCAATCGCCCTGGCGGATCTCGATCCGGTCTCCCAGGTCGTTGGCGTCGACGTTCTCGGCCAGGAACGCCGCCGAGGTCGGGTTCTTCTCGCAGGCGGTGACCCGGGCGCCGGCCCGTGCCAGGGGCAGGGCGAAGTAGCCGATCCCGGCGAACAGATCGACGACGTGCTCGCTTGGTTGGACCTGGTCGACCAGGCGGTGGCGTTCGTGCTTGTTGCCCGCCGAGAACATGACCTCGGCCGGGTCGAGGTGGAAGACCAAACCGTGCTCTCGGTGGGCCGTGCGCGTGTCCGGGTCGCCCCAGAGCCGCTGGACCTCCGGCTCCCGGAGTTCGCCCTGGCTGCCCTCGAGGTGGAGGACCGATCGGGCGCCCAGGGGCTCTGCCAGGGCCCGCCCGATGGTCTCACCGTGGTCGAGCAAGGCCGCGTCCAGGCGCACGATGCAGACGTCACCGAGCATCTGCCACCCGGTGGGTAACCGGTCGAGCAAGGGCTCGGGAAGCCCGCTCTCGAGGGTGAGCCGGAGGCGCTGGGCTGGCGGGAGCTTGGGATCCAGCGGCACCGTGGCCTCCAGGAGCTGGCCCTCGGGCAACCGCTGGCCGGGGTCCGGTCGGCGGGTCAACGGGATGAGGGTACGCTGACCACTGGGGACGCGGGAGATCGCCAAACGGTCGTCGATGAGGCCCAGAGGGCCCAGGGCCTCCAAGGCGGCCTGCGTCGCCGTCGCTGGGACCGAAAGGCAAAGGGTTTTTCGCCCGCCTTGGGTACTCATCACCGTGTCATCGAGGCCACCCCTCCTCATGGTGTTTTCCCTGGCGACCCTCCTGGTGCTGGCCAGCGCCCCTGCCGCCCAGGCCGCTGGCGACCCCAACCCGGACGCGCCAGAGTGGACCGAAGCCGAGTACACGCTCACGGTCCTCTCCGGTTTCGACCAGGTCGAGCTCAACGGGTTCGTGCTCATCCACGAGATCGATCCGCCCAGCAGCATCGAACCTGTCTGCAGCGTGCCGTGCACCGCCGACGACATCCGGGAGCTCTACGAGGACCCGCGCTACCCGAAGGAGGACATCGTGAACGCTATCGAGGATGCCGTGGCCGACCGGGCCGAGCGCGCCCTGGCCGCCATCGCTGGCCAGGGTGGCGAGTCCACCGCGGACAGCACGGTCTCCCGGGAGAGCCTGGAGGAACCGGCAGAGGGTGACGGGTTCCAACCGCCGATCTCGGTGACCGTGACCGGTAACGCCGCCATCGGCCTGCTCGAGGACCAGGGCTTGACCGACAGCCAGATCGAGGCCCTCTTCGAGATGGGCGCACGGGTCACCATGCCGGTCCAGCAGAACGTCCCTGCCGGTTCCAACGCCACCATCAACCTCGTGCTCCCGAGCCCGTTGACCTTCCTCGACGCCGGCACTGCCCAGGTCGACCAAGGCCCCGACGGAGCCCCGATGGCCACCTGGACCATCACCAACTGGCAGAGCGACGATCCGTTCAGCCTCAACGATCCCGTCGAGCTCGGCCGGGGCGATGTCGTCGTGCCCGAGACCGAAGAGTTGGACACGGGGATCGTCCTGGACCTCTCCCAGATCGACGTGCACTACACCAACCTGATCGGTGCCGGCCCAGCGGCCTCCTTGGACCTAAGGATCGACGTGAACGCCACGCTCAGGGCCCTCCAACCGCCGATGGAGCTCCAGGGGCCCGTCCAGCTCCCCGTGCTCTCTGCCGACGCGATCCGGATCGGTGTCGACGCTGGGCTGATCGACCGGTCGGCGATCGTCGGGTTCGAGGACCAGGCCCGGACAGGGATCCGTGAGGCCTTCGCCCAGGGTTTCGGGCTAGAGGTCACCGTCGAGGGTGGGTTCGTGAACCAGAGCTTCGAGCGCGACAACGTCGGCAGCCCGCCAGGGACCGGCGGGCCGATCTACCTGGACATGCGGGGTTCCTCGACCATGCCGCTGCCGCCCGACCAGGCCGGCGATGGCGTCCAGGCCTTCACCATCACCACCGTCTCCATCGGCGACATCCCGTTGCCAGAGATCCCGGTACCCGGGGACAGGCCATCGACCTACACCGTCCTGCTTCCCCCCGGGGTGGTCCTCCAGTTCGACGGGGTGAGCGGTGGCGAGGTCGAGCGCATCACCACCGAGGACGGTCGCTCGGCCATCCTGTTCACCAGCACCGGTTCCGGCGACCAGCAGCCGGCCATCCAGGGCGCCGAGCTGGCCATCGAGCACCCGATCATCTGGCACCTGTTCTGGCCGGTGCTCCTCGTGCTCTTCCTGCTCCTGGTCGTCCTGCCCGGCGGGCTGATCTACTACAACATCCGGAAGCGCCGGGACAAGGACGGTGACCGAGCCAGCGCCTGGCAGGAGAAGTCCCCGGAGCAGGGAGGGGGTCGGGCCGAGGATCAGAGCCCCGTGGCTGGCTCACGGACGGGCGAGACCCAGCAGCGCGAGGGCTCGCAGGGGAACGACTGACAGGCAAGCGCCCGCGTCGCCCAGGGACCCGCCGTGAGGGTGGGCCCGTCAGCTCACCCGTGCAGCCGGGACAAGAGCGCCTTGGCCACCGCTTGGCTGGACTGGGGGTTCTGACCGGTGATCAGCCAGCCGTCCTCCACCACGTGCTCGCTCCAGTTGGCCTTGGTCTGGACCTCGGCGCCGAGCTCCCGCAACCGGCTTTCGAGCAGGAACGGCACCTCGTCGTCCAGGCCCACCTCGCGTTCCTCCTCGTCGGTGAAGCACGTCAGCCGTTGATCGGTGACAAGGGCTTGACCGCCGGCGGCGTTGGCCTCCACCAACGCGGCCGGGCCGTGGCAGACGGCGGCCACCGGACGACCGGTGATCGCGAAGGCCTCCACCAGGTCACCGATGGCCTCGGTGGCCAGGTCCCACATGGTCCCGTGCCCGCCGGGGAAGAACACGGCGTCGAACCCCGATGGATCCACATCAGCCACGGGCGTGGTAGCCTCCAGGACCTGACGGGCCTGGTCGTCCTCGGGCAGGTCGGTCTCCTCCAGCGAGCGGGGGTCCAACGGGACCTGTCCGCCGCCGGGGCTGGCCACGGTCACCTGGTGGCCCTCGGCGCGGAAGGCCTTGTAGGGGATCGTGAACTCCTCGAGCCAGAGGCCCGTGGCGCCCTGGCCAGGCAGGTCGCTGTGCGACGTCGCAACGATGAGGATCTGCTGGTCGCCAGACATCACGTCCCCATGGTCGATCCGGAGGGAAAAAGCCTCTGTCAGGGCAGAAGAACCGACCGACGGCCACCCGGGCTCCACCGGGTCCACCTGAAGGGAGCCCAAACACGTTTGTCCTCCCGGTGCCTAGGGGGGACGATGGTCGAGGTCCGCCTGCTGGCGATCACGCCCGAGCCGGAGAGGGTCATCTGTACGTGCGCCAGGAACGACTATTTCCAGGATCGCATCCCCGATCACGGTTTCGAGACGATCATGGAGAAGGTCGGTGGGGACACCCTCGAGGGGAAGATGCGCACCCTGTTGGGCAAGCTCATGCTCCGCGGCCACTGGGGGGTCTTCGAGCACGCCCAGATGACCCTCTGGTTCCGTGTGAGCCGGGCCTGCATGGCCCAGATCACCCGGCACCGGCACGTCAGCTTCGACATCCAGTCCCAGCGGTACGTCAACTTCAAGGACGTCGACCCGACCGATCCCGACGACATCCTCTGGCCGCGGACCTGGGATGCCGACGAGGTCGTCAGCCGCGAGGGCAAGACCCCCATCGAGCTGCCGGCCGAGCGCCGCAAGGAACTGATCACCGAGGCCTACACCAAGGCCGTCGATGCTTACAACGAGATGGTCGAGGCCGGCATGCCAAAGGAGGACGCTCGCATGCTGTTGCCCATCGGGACCAAGGTCAACATCACCGCCTCGATGAACATGCGCACCGCCTTCCACATCGTCAGCATGCGCGGTGCCGGCGACGCCCAGGCCGAGATCCGCCAGCTCGCCCAGGGTATCGAGGACGTCATGCGCGAGCACCTGCCCATCGCCATGGACGTCTGGGACAAGAAGCAGAACGCCATCGAGCGGCAACGGCTGAGCCCGTGAAGGTCAAGCTAGGGCATCCAACGGGATCATCCACGTCATCCAACAGGATGATCTAGATCATCCAAGCAGGGACGAGCGCCCTGCCCACCCCAACATCCCCTGCAGCTCCGGGCTCAACCATGATAAGGGAGCACACGTATGTGCAGGTGGAGGCTGCACATGCACGAGAGGCTCACCGTCGGAGGCCTAGCCCTGGTCTTGGTCGCCGCAGCGCTGGCAAGCGCTGTCCCAGGCGCCATGGCTGGCCATCAAGATACGGCACCCAGCGACGACCACATCGCCCACGACACGACCGTCACCGGGGCCCACGGCGACCAGATCGCCATCACGGTCTTCCGTCCTGCCGGGGCCTCGTCGGCCGACCAGGTCCCCGTGGTCCTGCATGGCCATGGCTGGGGCGGCGATCGTGACACGGATGTCTCTGCGTTCGACGAGTACCTGGATGCCGGGTACGGCGTGGTCAGCATCGACCAGCGCGGCCACGGCGACTCCGAGGGCCAGGCCCACGTCATGCATCCCGACCACGAGGTCAAGGACATCCAGGCCATCCTGGACATGCTGGCCGGGCTCGATTGGGTGATCACCGACGGGGCCGACGATCCGCGCGTCGGTGCCATCGGTGGCAGCTACGGCGGCGGGTACCAATTGATGACCGCCACCCAAGACGACCGCTTGGACGCCCTGGTCCCAGCGATCACCTGGTACGACCTGCCCTACGCCCTGGCGCCCAACGATGCCGTCAAGACCACCTGGGTCGACCTGCTCTACGCTGCCGGCGTGGCCGGGGTCGACATGGCCCCGTTCATCCACCAGGGCTACGCGTGGGGGGCAGCCACCAACGAGTTCCCCGACGGCGAGCTGCCCGGCGAGCCGGACGTGAAGCAGCGGTTCACCGAGTCCAGCCCGGCCCACCACCCGGGCACCATCGACGTGCCAACGCTCTTGATCCAGGGCATGCCCGATGTCCTGTTCAACCTCAACCAGGCCCTCTGGAACTACCACGCCATCGCCCAGACCGGTGCCGAGGTCAAGCTCGTCACCCACCTCTCGGGCCACATCGTCAACACCGACGGGACGATCCCGACCGACGGCGGCTTCCAGGCCGGCCTGCAACCGGCCGACGCCGGTGACCCCTGCGGAGACGAGGACACCCTGGCCCTGGCCTGGTTCGGCGAGCACCTCAAGGATGGCCCCGACGACGGCCTCCCTCAGGTCAGCATGGCCCTGGACGACGGCACCTGTGCCACGGGATCCCTGGTCGACGCGCTCACCCTGGCCCCGCCCGAGGCCGGCCAGGCCTTCCCCCTGGCGGGACCCGTGGCCATCACCAACCCCTCGCCTGCCACCAGCGGGTACGTCGAGGCCGGCAACGAGCACGTCCCGAGCACCCAGAGCCCGCAGCTCCAGCGACAGGCACGCTCACCGATCCAGCTCGAGGTCCTCACCGCTGACCAGCCTCACCTGGTCACCGGCGTGCCCTACCTCGAGGGCCAGCTCACCATGGCCGGCGCCGAGGCCATCGTCTACCTCTCGGTGGTCGTCGAGGATGCCGGCGGCGACCAGCGCGTGGTCGACAGCCAGGTCACCCCGCTGCGTGTCTCGAACCTGCCCAGCCTCAGCCCGCTGCCCCAGCCGCCCCTGGATCCCACCGACACCGAGGTCGCCCACCCGATCGCCATGGAGCTGGGCGGCATCGGGACCGAGCTCCAGACCGGGGAGACCCTCTACCTGGAGATCAGCACCAACGACCTGCAGTACCACGGCAACCAGGAGCGCCTGCCCGCCGGCGTGGTCCTCGAGGATCTGCAGTTGCGCCTGCCGATCGGATCGGCCAGCTAAGGGGTGCCCGCCGCTCCGGGGTGGGGTTGAAGAACGTTCGCCCCAGCATCCAAGTGGATGACCACGCAACGGTAGCACATGGGCCCAGACTACGAGGAGCCCATCGGCACCGTCGCAGAGTACCGCCCGGACGTCGACGCGGCCAAGGTCAAGCTGGAGACCGGCGACCTCCACGTCGGTGACACGATCCACATCCGTGGCGAGGACACCGAACTGGAGGAGCGCATCGACGCGATGCAACTGTCCGATGGTCCCGCCGATGTCGCCCATCCGGGCGACGAGGTGGGCCTGAAGGTCGACCTGCCGGTCGAGGAAGGTGCCACCGTCTTCCGCGGCGAGGATCCCTACGGCGGAGAGGAGGCCACGCTGCTGGACACCATGTTCGCAGAGGGCTGACACGTCCCGTGC
>CAZBKU010000007.1:0-26993 GCA_964492585.1 uncultured Thermoplasmatales archaeon
TCGTCGATGCCCATCTTGGCGGCGATCCACGACTGGTCGACGTCCATGACGATGACGTAGCCCAGGTAGTCGTTGGAGAGGTCATCGCTGTGGCAATGGGGGCACTCGTCAGCCGTGGTGATGCCGTGGCAGGCCCGGCAGGCCATCTCGTTGCCCATCAGCTGGCCTCCTTTGTCTGGCCTCGCTCGTCCTCACGAGCCTCCTCGAGCCAGTCGAACTTGCCCAGCCCGGGTTGACGCATGGTCAACCCGATGCGGCTCTCCCGGGGGGAGACCTCGTTGAGCGAGACGGTGACCAGGCGGGCGCGCACCAGGTCGCCCAGCGCCAGGGACCGCTGGGTCTCCTTGCCGACCAGGCGCTGATTGCCCAGGTCGACGTTGAGGTAGTCGTTCATGATCTGGCTCATGTGCAACAGGCCGTCGAGCGGCCCGAAGCGGATGAACGCCCCGAACTCAGCGACCTCGCAGACCGAGCCTTCGACGATCTCGCCGACCTCCGGCTTGAAGGTCAGCGCCTTGAACTTGACGCGCTGGTAGATCCCCCCGTCGCCGTGGATGACCCGGCCAGGGCCTTCTCGCTGGACGGCGGTGGCCAGGACCAGGAAACCGCGCTCTTTGGAGAGGCGACCTTCGAAGGTCTGCCAGACGAGCTCCTTGACGACCTCGTCAGGATCCTCGGAGAGCTTCTCCGGCGGGATGCGGACCGTATCCTCGACCTCTGTGAGCCAATACATGGGTTCAGAGCCCCGACAGGAGGGTGATCTCGACGAACAGCGGAGCGAACACGAGGGCCACCACGCTCATCAGCTTGATAAGGATGTTGAGGGACGGGCCGCTGGTGTCCTTGCACGGGTCCCCGACGGTGTCGCCGACGACGCCGGCGTGATGGGCATCCGAGCCCTTGCCGCCGTGGTGGCCCTGCTCGATGTACTTCTTCGCGTTGTCCCACGCGCCCCCGGCGTTGGCCAGGAACACAGCCATCAGGAAGCCGCTGGCGACGGCACCCGCCAGGAGACCACCCAAGGCCTCAGGCGGGAGCAGGATGCCGACCAGGATCGGGGCGGCGACCGCGATGATGCTGGGGAGGACCATCTCGCGCAGGGCGGCCTTGGTGGAGATGTCGATGCAGCTTTTGTAATCCGGCCGGACGGTGCCTTCGAGGATCCCGGGTTCCTCGTCGAACTGGCGGCGGACCTCCTGGACCATCTCACCCGCGGCGCGTCCGACGGCCTGCATGGTGATGGCGGTGACCAGGAAGGGCAGCATGGCCCCGATGAAGAGGCCGACGAGGACGAGGGGATCGGTCAGGTTGATGTCCAGCGGTACCCCGCTGAGCCCTTCGACGCTGGTGACGTAGGCCGACAGCAGCGCCAGGGCGGTCAGGGCTGCCGATCCGATGGCGAAGCCTTTGCCGATGGCGGCGGTGGAGTTGCCCACGGCGTCCAGGGTGTCGGTCCGCTCGCGGACCTCGTCGCCCAGGCCGGCCATCTCCGCGATGCCGCCGGCGTTGTCGGCCACGGGACCGTAGGCGTCGACGGCAAGGCTCATACCCAGGGTCGACAGCATGCCGACGGCTGCGATGGCGATGCCCAAGAGGCCGCCAGCGCTGCCCTGGGTGAGGTTCTGACCGACGTAGAACGAGCCGATGATGGCCACGGCGACGATCATGATGGGAGCCACGGTGGACTCCATGCCCAAGGCGAGACCGGCGATGATGTTGGTGGCCGACCCTGATTCGCTCTGGGCGGCGATCTTCTGGGTGGGCTTCTGTTCGTAATCGGTGTAGTACTGCGTGAACAGGCCGATGAGCACGCCGGCGATCAGACCGATGACCAGGGCGTAGAAGATGCCGTAGTTGGAAGAGCCGAGCAGGTAGTGGACGGCGACGAAGCCGAGGAGGGCGACGCCGATGCTGGCGACGGCCAGGCCCGTGTTGAACGCCTTGTGGACCTCGTGGCTGGAGACCTCGTCGCCGGTCCTCACGAACATGGTGCCCACGATGCTGGCCAGGACGCCCAGGCCCGCCAGGATCAGCGGGATGGTGACCCAGGGGGCCAGGTTGGCCACGGTCATCTCGAAGAACCCCTCGTTGATGGCCACCGCGGCGGTGGTGAGGCCCAGGACCGCGCTGGCGATGATGCTGTTGACGTAGGACTCGTAGAGGTCGGCGCCCATGCCGGCCACGTCGCCCACGTTGTCGCCGACGTTGTCAGCGATGACGGCGGGGTTGCGGGGATCATCCTCGGGGATCCCAGCTTCGACCTTGCCGACGAGGTCAGCGCCGACGTCAGCGGCCTTGGTGTAGATCCCGCCGCCGACCCGGGCGAACAGCGCGATGCTGGAGGCGCCGAACCCGAAGCCGGCCAGGATGTCCAGGTTCTGCTTGAGAGCCCCCTGGAGATCCAAGCCGGGGAGGCTGGCGGTGTAGTAGTTGAGCCAGAGGTAGGTGATCGAGAGGCCGACCAGACCGAGGCCGACCACGGCCATGCCCATGACAGCCCCGGACGAGAAGGCCACGCGGAGACCGCGGCCCATGGAGGTGGTGGCCCCCTGAGCCGTGCGGACGTTGGCCCGGGTGGCCGTGTACATGCCGATGTACCCAGCGGCGGCCGACGCCACAGCGCCGGTGACGAAGGCGATCGAGGTCCACGGGGAGATGTTCTCCGTGACGAACCCGGCGCCAAGGAAGGCCAGGGCCACGACCACCACGAAGACCGCGATGGCCTTGTACTGGCGGTTCAGGTATGCCATGGCCCCCTCCTGGGTCGCCTTGGAAAGCTCCATCATCTCTCCCGAGCCGGCATCCATACCGAGGATGCGGCGGACCAGGAAGAACGCATAGCCAAGCGCGATAAGCCCCGCGAAGAGCGCGACCAACGCGCCCACCGTCTCGTTGATCTCCATCACCATGTGAAGCCACCGGTCATTCGTGGTACCCGAGGAACAGCTGTCGTACCCCCGGGTGGGTTGGCCGGCCATAGAAGAGGTGGTATTTAACTGGACGGGGTGCCCGGGAGGCTCTGGCATGCCGCCCAGATAAGCAGGCCAGGCCCGGCGAGGGCGGCTACAACCCCCATCCTAACCCTGGGCTGAACGGCCGCCGACCCCGTGGGGTGTCTCGTAGGGCTTACGAGGCCTGTCCTGAGCGGGAGGCTCAAGCCGATCGCGCGGTGAACCCGTAGTCCACCGTAGCGGTCTGGCTGCCGGTGCTCACCGTGGCCGGCGAGGCTTCACCTTGCTCGGTGTTATCGAGGACCAGGTGGTAGGCGCCGGCGGAGAGCTCGCACGTACCCGAGCCTGAACCGGTGCCCAGGCTCGAGCAGTCGTAGTACGTGAACTCCTCACCGCCCTGGTAGCGCTGGTAGTTCTGATCATCCAGGACGAAGATGTCGATGTCCGGCCCCTGGGCGACCGACGCTTCGTAGTCGAGCAAGATGGCGCCCTGGGCGTCCAGCTCGAAGGTCCGGGCCTGCCCGGCCTCGATCTGGACGGTCCCGCTGTCCTCAGCCAGGACCTGGTCGGTCAGGTCGGTGCAGCCGACCAGCAGGACGACGGCACCGAGGAGCAGGATCAGCGGGAGCGAGCGGCTGCCTCCAGGCATCGGAGGGTCAGCGTCGGCCCAGCAGGTCAAGCTTTCGACATGCCGCCAGGAGCCCGCCTCAGGCGCCCTGCCCTTGGGACAGGTTACGTAGCCCTTTGAGCACCGAGACCAGGCCGCGGACGGCAGCCTTGACGGCATCGTCGGCCATGCCGGGCTGGTTGGGGATGTGCTCGCGACCCCGGATCGCATCGGCGGTCACGACCAGGGCGGCAGCGGGGACCCCCCGGTAGGCGGCCACGGTCAGGATCGGCGCGGTCTCCATGTCGACCGCCAACACACCGGCCTCACGCATCCGGTCGACAGCGTCCTCGGTCTCCCGGTACGGGGCAGAGGTCGTCCAGACCTGCCCTTGACGACCCCACTCGAGCCCCTCGCGGAGGGTCTTGGTCAAGCCTTTGTCCGGCGTCGGCGTGTACCCCGGGGCCGCGTAGTGGCTCGTGACGCCATCCTGGGGGACCGCTCCATCGATCAGGCAGACCTCGCCAGCCTCGGCGTTGGGCTCAAGGGCGGTGGCGAAGCCCAGGGAGAACAGACGGCGGGCGCCCGCGGCGATCAGCTTCTCGGCGACCATCGCGGCAGCCGCTGCCCCGGTGCCCGGCTGGCAGAGACCCGCTCCACCGTATCCCTCGGCCACGTACAACTGGGCCGGACCCGCCCTCGCGCCGGTCGGCTCGGCGTCCAGCGTCTCGACGAGGAGATCGAAGAGGCCCTGCGTGTGGACCATCAGGACCGTGTCCGGGGCCTGGTCGGGTCCCAGTTGGTCGCTGTGCTCAGGCTGGAGCTCCAGGGCTTGCTCGGGCGTGATGATCACGGGGTCACGCAGGAAGGCATCGGTCACAGGTTCAGGCACCGGCCAGCTCCGGAAAGACGTTTCGGGTAGACCCCAGGGGTCCAAAAGGTCAAGGCCAGGTGATAGCCTGGGTTGGCCCGATGGTCCCTCGATCATGGCCCGTTCTTCTCGGCCTGCTGCTCCTGACCTCCGGCTGCCTTGGCCTGGGCGGGGTCTCCCCGGCATTCGTGCCAAGCGAGGACCTCCCAGCCTCCTGGTCGGAGACCGACCGCGACACCCAGAGCATCGCCATGGGCCTGGGTGAGCTGGAAACGATCGCGTACCAAACCAACGACGGCTTCGCCGGGGTGACCGTCGCCACGCTCAACGACGTCCCCCTCCTCGACGAACGGTCCCGCGTCGTGCCCGCAGCCATCGACCAGATCGAACAACGCCACGACGTCACCCTCGAGGAATCCGATACAACGACCGTGGAGCTCGTCAACCAAGGCGGCCAGACGAGCGGCACCGTCTACGACGTCCAAGGCGCGCCGGCCGATGCCAAGGCGGTGATGTTCACGCTCGACTGCGACCCGTTCGTGCTGGTCATCGGGTACGGGACCACCGGTGGGACCTTCACCGAGGCGCTCTACGGCGATGCCCGTGACGTCGGTGCCCACACGGTGTGCGGGGAGTAGGGACGGGCCGCGTGCGACATGGTTTTCTATGGGAACCGTCGTGGGCGGCCCCCCGGGTCGCTAGACGGCAGGCGACCCCGGGACCGCTCGGGCCGCTAGCCTAGCCCGGATACACACCCGACCCCGTGCGGGGTCGGGGCGCCTGGAACCTTCGGCCTCCGGCCTGCAGGTTCCAGATCCGTACGAACCGCCTGCGGTGGCTCGTACTCGTCCGACATCGCAGGGCGATGTCCCACAGGCGACAGCCTTATCCGGGCGCTCTGCTCGTGGCCCCATCCGCACCCTACCCTGGGCCGCTAGCCTAGCCTGGATAAGGCGACAGCCTTCGGAGCTGTAGATCGGGGGTTCGAATCCCTCGCGGCCCGCTTCTCGCCAACGGTCCCCAACAGCATAGCAGCCCCACGGAAGAGGGGTCACGAGGGCCCGACCCTCCGTGTCCCCGTGCATACTCCTGGCTCCCCATCTATCCGTCCCCCGAGCGCTTGTCCTGGACCCCCTGCAACCCATCGGCTTCCTTCATCGCGACCTACCTAGAGTTTATATGGTCCGAAGCCGACGCCCCGATGATGGCTTGGAGGTGGCCTGCAGCGGTTGCCCTGATCGTCGTGACGGCAGGGATGGCCGGCTGCATCGGAGGGAACGACGGGCCGGGACCGAACGACACCCGCGGTGCGGGGCTGTCCGGCGCGACCGCGGACCAAGGTGACGGCGCCGATGGGTCGCCGGATGGCAACCTGACGACGGTCAGCTACCCCATCGAGCCGGGTCTGAACACGACGATCTGGGCCAACGGGTCGTTCGCGGTCCAGGACAACTGCCAGCTCGGCGGATGTGTGACCGGGTCGGCCTCCCAGGAGACCGAGCTCATGGATCCGATCCCCTCGGACGCATGGGTCGACGTGACCGCCACCCTAAGCTGGGACGACGGACGGCCGTTCCTGGCCGACGGCCTGAACCTCTACATGTACACCGAGGAAGGGACGTTCTTCGAGTTCAACTACACGAGCGAGTTCGGCCACGAGGTCATCGAGGCGACGTTCCTCGAGGACGGGGCGCCCCTGGTCGTCGGGGTCTCCTACACCGGTATGCCCTCGGCCAAGGCCGAGACCGCCTATACCCTGGAGATCGATATCAGTATCGACCCCACGGTCGTGCCCCCGGGCGTCCCTGTGGAGCTCCAGGCCGAACCCGGCCAGAGCTTCGTCTTCGAGGCCGTGGACGAGAGCCAAGGGATCGACGTGCTGACCTACGGTCCCGACGATGGGTTCGCGGGCCGGTTGAGCAGCGATACCGGCCGGCGGGAGACCAGCGTGCCGCCCACGCTGGAGGCAGGCAAGCACGTGCTCGTCCCCGCCGACGGCAGCGCGCCGATCAGGATCTTGACCAACGGGACCACGGCCGAGATGCGGCCCCTCCACCTGACCTGGGAGGCAGGCGATCTCCACCCTGTAGAGAACAACGAGCCGGTGAACTGGACCTTCGAGCCCGATCGGGTCCCGGTGGCCGTGGGTCTTTACCTCACCAACGATGGCCCTGTCTCGGTCAACGGGTTCCCCGGAGAGGCCACGCTCGAGGGGCCCAACGGGACGCTGATCGACGTGACGATCGGTTGCACGATCTGCATCACCTTCGGCGTCCTCGGCGGCAACCTTCAGTTCAGCACGTGGACCGGGATCGGTCCCGACGGGCTCGGGCCGGGCACCTACCAGGCCGGCTACCAGCCAAGCGCCGAGCACGGGTACGGGATCGGGCAGGTGCTGATCCACTACCAGCGGTAGGTCCAGATCTGGCTTCCCGGTCGCCGCGTGCCCGGGCAAGCCCCTGGCTACCTCGCGTGCGACGGTCGATCGGTCATCCGGCCTGCGGTCAACCGCGCAGCCACTGGACAGGATGGGTCAGCTTCCACCAGAAGGACTCCTGGCGGGCCTCCTCTTGGGAGGCCTTCTGAGCCTTGAGCTCCTTCAGGTAGGCGACCTGGCTGTCCACGTCGCTGTCGGTGGTGGGCTTCTTGGTCCCACGCAGGGCCTGGAGGGCCTGGACAGCCTGTGCCGGCTGTTCGATGCCCTCCTCCTCGAGGATGAACCGCTTGCCGCGGCCGCTGAAGCCGACGGGGCCGATGTCGTCCTTCAGGGTGACGCTCTGATCGCCGCGTCCACGGCGGACACCACCCCAGGACCAGCCTTGTTTGTCGGCCCACCGGAGATCGTCGTAGATCTCGGCGTCGGTGACCGGGCGGTTGGGATCGACCTGTTCGTCGCTCACCGTGCCTTGGGCCCGTTCGACGAAGTAGCTGGCGAGCTCGGCAGCCGAGCTGGCGGCCAGCGCAGAGACACCGAACAGGTAGAAGCCGATGGCGACGGCGGTCGAACCCTGGATCGTCAGGTACCAAGCGTCCGGGTACAGGTACACGAACGCACCCACGCCCACGGCCACGCAGGCTGTACCGAGCGTGGTCAAGGCGGCGACCCAGCGTCGCGAGGGTAGGCCCACGACCAAGCCGGTCAGGAAGAGGGGCAGGCCGGTTGCAGCCGCGGTGAACCCGACCTCGCGTAACCACGAGGGACGGGTCAGCACGGTGTCACCTAGCGCCACCAGCAGCACGCCTAGGACGGCGGCGACGACGCCGCCGCCGATCAGGGCGAACGCGATGGCGACCTGCTCCCCAGAGGCGGCTGGGTGGACCCGCTCGCGCCAGGCCTCGAGGAGACGTTTGACGGTCTGGACCATACAACCCGGGCTCCCGTCCACCCCTATTTTAGCGTTCGCAATGGGGAGGAGGGAGACACCGACAGGACTTAAGTGGGGGACCGGGGGAGCCTGAGAGCACGATACCGGCCGCGGGTCCGACCGCACGACATGGCCGGGTCGAAAAGTGGGTGATCGAAGTGCCTCGTGGAATCGATGTAGGAACCATGAATATACAGTCGGCCAAGCAGTCGGGTGACCGGACCGTCCTCAAACGACAGCGCAACTCCTTCGTGGAGCTTGACTACTCGGATATCGCCGAGAAGATGCTGTCGCGGTCGGACGTCCTGTACATCCGGAAAGACGACCGCGTCTTCGTCGTGGGTGAAGACGCGCTGAACTTCGCGAACATCTTCAACAAGCCCACCCGTCGGCCCATGACCGACGGGATCCTCTCTCGCAAGGAGAAGTGGGCGATCCCGATGATCCGGCTGATGGTCGAGCGCGTGCTCGGCAAGCCGGACAACAAGGGCGAGCACTGTTACTACGTGACGCCCGCCAACCCGGTGGACAGCGACCTCGACACGCTCTACCATCAGAAGACGGTGGGCGCGATCGTCGAGGAGGCCGGGTACACGCCCCACCCCCTCAACGAGGGGATGGCGACGATCTACTCGGAGTTGGCTGAGAACAACTTCACCGGTCTTGGCATCTCGTTCGGTGCAGGCATGACCAACGTCTGCCTGTCGTACTACGCGGTGCCGGTCCTGCAGTTCTCGGTGGCCCGCGGTGGCGACTGGATCGATAACCAGGCCGCCAACGCCACCGGCATGCCCAAGGACCGGGTCACGTCCGTCAAGGAGAACAACTTCGAGATGGACTTCGAGACCGCCACCGGTGACATCCAGGGTGCCCTGGCGATCTATTACGACGCGCACATCGAGTACGTGATCGACAAGATCGCCCGCCGCATCGTGGACGCCGACGTCGAGGAGGGCCTCGAGGTCCCCGTCATCCTGTCCGGCGGTACCTCCAGCCCGAACGGCTTCTCCCAGCACTTCAAGAAGAAGCTGGGCGAGGTCGACCTGCCCTTCGAGATCGCGACGTGCCGCCAGGCCCAGAACCCCCTGACGGCCAACGCCAAGGGCGCCCTGGTCGCCGCCCTCACCGAGGACGATTAGTCGTCCCGGGTCGGCGACCTGCCGCGGTCTCCGCGGCACCTCTTCTTCCTTCTTCTTCCATCTTCCATCCCTCTCAGGCATAGCACCCGTCACGTTCTTGACAGGCAAGCCCCTGGGCCGTCCGAGGCCGCGATGCTGCTGGGATTGATCTCCGACACGCACGACAACGGCTCGCGGACGCGGCGGGCCCTGGAGCTTCTCGAGGACCACGACCCCCATAGGTTGCTCCACGCCGGGGATCTGAGCACCGGCGAGATGGTCCCCCTGTTCGAGGGGTGGCGGGTCCACCTAGCCCAGGGGAACGTGGACCGGGCCAAGGACATCCAACAGGCCATCGAGGCCCAGGGCGCCCGCATCGCCTACAGCGACAGCCACGCGCTGGAGGTCGACGGTTGCCGGATCGGTGTGGTCCACGGCGATGATGGCGCCCGGCTGGAGGGCATGATCAACAGCGGTGCCTTCGACCTGATCGTCCACGGGCACACCCACACCTTCCGGGACCAGACGGTCGGGTCGACCCGCGTCGTGAACCCGGGCGCGGTGCACCGGAGCTCGGCTCCCTCTGTGTGCCTCTACGACACCCAAGTCGACGAGCTGACCCGGCTGCTCCTATCCGACAGCTGAGGGCGTTCGGCCGGGGCCGACCCGATAAGAGCCCTTGATAAGGCCTGCCGGTGGTGGGGAGCCTATGAGGCTCGCGCTCGTCGCGCTGCTGGTGCTGGCCATGCCCTTGGCTGGCTGCATCAAGGAGGCCGGTAGCATGGAACCGGGCAACCATATCCGGGTCCGGGACATCGCCGTGGCCGCCCCCCAGGTGACCAGCGGCTCGGTCACCCTGGCGGTCAACGTGACCCTGGACAACTGGCAGGCCGACAGCGACCCGGTCCGGGTGGTCGTCCGCGCCTTCAACACGAACACCGGGTTCCTGGTCGAGACCGTCGAGGCTAGACCAGGGCTGCTTGACCAAGACAAGACGGTGCCCGTCGAGGTCACCCTTGAGGTCCCCCGCGAGGATGGCTACCGGATCGAGGTCGACGTCTACGAGGACGGCCAGGTCGTCCAGGAAGGCCAGGTCACGATCCGTAACGTGGGTGCCCTGCAGCCGACCTTGCACGAGACCTCGCTGGCCTTCGGGACCATGGACTTCATCGTGCGCAATGTCACGGGGAACCGCGTGGTCATCGAGACCAAGGTCTACCTCACCAACGAGGGCGACGGTCCCCATCGCCCCCTGGACCTCCAGGTCAAGGCCCGCGAGGCCCAGACCCGGATCATCGCCGACGAGGACCGCACCCGGGTCGCCGGCATCGGGCCCGAGGAGACCCAGGCCGCCACCGTCCAGCTCGAGGTGCCCGACGGTCACAACTACCAGATCGAGGCCCTCCTGTGGGATGGCAACCGGACCGTCGAGCGCGGCCAGGCCGTGGTCCAGCTCCTGCCGACCATGACCCAGCCGGAGGGCCAGGAGATCGTGGTCAGCGATCCCCAGATCGAGGACTTCATCCGCGGCGACCGGGGCGCCCAGGCGCCCTCGGACAGGGCCGACGGCCGCTCGGGCGACGGTGCCTTCGAGGAAGCCCAAGACAGCACGCCTGGGCCCGGTATGATCCTGGCGGTCCTGGCAGTGGCAGGAGCGGCGCTCGTAGCCCACAGGAGGTGGACGTGATGGTGACAGATGACACGCAGGCCGGCGAGACGAGCGAGACCTCGACCCCCGGGGCCGAGGCCACGAGCAGCTGGGATGCCGACGGGCTGGCGCGCAAGGGCGGCATCCTGGTCGCCCTCCTCGTCCTCCTGGTATCGGTGTTCTACGTGTTCGCCGCCGTGGACGACATCATCCGGGTCTGGCTGACCGCACGCTGGGTGCCGGTCTGGCGGGCCCTGTTCGCCCTGGCCGTGGCCGGCCTGGCTGTCTACGTCGTCACGCGCCTGACACGCTGACCCGACGGCGTGCTGGCTGCAGGCCCCTCCCTGAGGGGTAGCCCGAAAAGCGTATCTACGAGCCTTCCCTGGTGGGCGATGACACCATGCGCCCGTGGGAGCAACATCTCGACGAGAACCGGAAGCAGGCCGAGGACACCCTCAAGGAGCTCCTGTCGATCCCCAGCGTGAGCACGGATCCAGCCTACGCGGAGCATTGCATCGAGGCCGCCGAGTGGGTCCAGGCCCGGCTTGAGGGGATGGGCTTCGATGCGTCCCTGGAGACCATCGACGGCGGGCATCCGATCGTCGCTGGCCGCTTCGACGCCGGCGAGGACCGGCCCACGGTCACGCTCTACGGGCACTACGACGTCCAGCCGCCGGACCCGGAGGATGCCTGGACCACCCCAGCCTTCGAGCCGACGGTGTTCGACGGCAAGATCCGGGCCCGGGGCGCCACCGACGACAAGGGCCAGATGCTGGCCAACCTGCTGGCCCTGGAGGCCCACCGCGAGGCCGGCACCCTGGAGGTCAACGTCAACGTCCTGATCGAGGGTGAGGAGGAGATGGGGGGACCCAGCCTCCCCAAGCACATCCAGGCCAACGAGGACGAGCTGCAAAGCGACGGCGTCTTCGTCAGCGACACCCACCTGTGGGACGAGGAGCACCCGGCCATCGTCCACGGGATGCGTGGCATCGTGACCCTGGAGGCCACCGTGACCGGGCCCGAGCGCGACATGCACTCAGGCCAGTGGGGCGGGATCGTGATGAACCCGGCTGAGGCCCTGGCCAAGGCCGTGGCCACGCTCAAGGACGAGGACCTGCACGTGACCCTGCCCGGCTTCTACGACGATGTCCTCGAGCTCGACGAGGAGCAACGTGAGCTCATGGACAAGGTCCCCTTCGACGAGGAGGCCCACCGCGAGGAGGCCGGGGTCCCCGAGATGGTCGGCGAGGCCGGGTTCTCCAGCCAGGAGCGGCTCTGGGCCCGACCCTCCCTGGAGATCAACGGGGTGTCCAGCGGGTACGCCGGTGACGGGTTCAAGACCGTGCTCCCATCGACCGCCACGGTCAAGATCAGCTCCCGGATCGTCCCCGACCAGGACCCCGACTGGGTCGGCCAGGCCATCCTGGACCACCTCCAGGACAACCTGCCCGAGGGCGTGACCATGGAGGGCAACGTCCTCCAGGCCACCCCAGCCTGGTACGTGCCCCCGCACCACGAGATCCTCGAGCTGGCCGCGGCGTGCATGTCCGAGGTCTGGGGCGGCCAGACCTACTTCATCCGGGAAGGCGCCACGATCCCCGTCGTGCCCGACCTGGGCCGGCTAGGCCCGGTGGCCCTGATGGGGTACGGGATGACCGACGAGCGGCTGCACGCCCCGGACGAGTTCTTCCGGCTCGAGCACTTCCACAACGGGTCCAAGGCCTTCGGCCGCGTGCTGGATCGGATGGCCGACCGGGAGCCCCAGGCCTGACCTGGCCACGAGCCGGAGGTCTGGCGTGGGTCGTCCCTTGGCCTCGAGCCGGGGATCACGCGGTGCAAGCCCGATAACCCTAAGACCCCGGCCACGGTGTGCCGACCCATGCGACCTGCCATCTTGGCGTTCGTGCTGCTGGCTCCGGCCCTCGTGGCCGGGTGCGCCGGGAGCGAAGAGCAGGGCACCGAGCCAGATTACGTGCTGGCGCCCGAGGACCGACCGACCGCGGTCATGGAGACCAACCGGGGCACCATCGAGATCGAACTCTACAGCGACATGGCACCCCAGACCGTCCAGAACTTCGGCCAGCTGGCCGTGGACGGGTTCTACGACGACGTGAGGTTCCACAGGGTCATCGACGGCTTCATGATCCAGGGCGGCGACCCTCTGACCGCCGAGGAAGGCAACAGGGACCGCTGGGGCACCGGCGGGCCCGGCTACAGCATCCTTGACGAGTTCCCGTGCCGTGATGGCAGCATCAGCCACGTGCATCCCGGTCGCAACTACCCGGCGCGCCAGCCTGGCCCCCAGTGCGACGACAAGGGTGGCTTCGCGGCGCCCCACGATGGTCCCGGGGTCCTCTCCATGGCCAACTCGGGTCCCCGCTCCGGCGGCTCCCAGTTCTTCATCACGCTGACCGCCACCCACCATCTGGATGGCAAGCACTCGGTGTTCGGCCAGGTCACCGAGGGCATGGATGTCGTGGAGACGATCGGCAGCACCGAGACCGACCAGCGGGACCGGCCGGTCGAGGATATCATCATCGGGTCGATCACCATCGAGGGCGACCTGCCCGGCGTCGAGCTGCAGACGTTCGAGACCTGACAGGCGAAGCTCTTCGCGGGTGGGTGCCCCTGGGGTGACACCCGTGACCTTTTTTCCGCCTCTCGAAGATGTTGGCCTGTGGGCTTGGAGCTGGGGCTAGGGGAGAGCTACTACCTCGCCATCCTCCTCTTCCAGGTGAGCCTGGCCGCCCTCATCCTGGCCAGCGGGCGCCTGGACAGGATCAAGGCCGGGTTCTCCGCTGTCCTCGGCCTCTCGGCCCTCCAGGCCGCGATCTTCCTCTTCACACCCGAAGGTCGCACGGGTCTTCTCCAGGCCGGCGTCAACCTCACGGACACGGTCCTCCTGTTGACCCTGGCCTACCTGATCAGCCAGTTCCCGACGCCGATCGGGGGTGAGCGAGGCGCCCGCTGGACCACCTGGGCCTGGCCTGCCGTGACCGGGAGCTGGCTGGCGTTGGCCACCGGGATGCTCCTGTGGGGGAGCTATGGCACGCCCCTCTACGAGGTGCCCAAGGCCCTGCTCCACGAGGGCGCGTTCACCCTGATCGCCGGGCTCTTCGCTCTCCGCCTGGTCCCCCGGTGGCAGGAGCTGGGCGCTGGCCCGCTTAAACACCAGACCCTCCTGGCTGGTGCGGGGTTGGTCGTCAGCACCCTATTCCAGGTGGGGATGCGGGGCACCGCGTTGGTGTTCGAGGGACGCTTCGATCTGTCCGCTGGCCCGATGGCTGGCGTCCAGGACGGGCTCTGGGCGACCACCACCTGGCTCTGCCTGGCCGGGCTGGTGCGCCTGGCTGTCCATGCTAGCCGTAGCGGCGACCGGGAGACCTGGCTCTTCACCGGGCTGGTGGTCATCGGCCTGGTCTTGGGGGTCGATGCGTTGTACAGCTCCACGACCGACCTAGAGTACGCCGCCCAGGTCCTCAGGCCCCTGCTCCTGGCCGGTGCGATCCTCCGCTACGACTTGTTCCGCGTGCCCGACCGCTTCCGACAGATGACCACCCCAGCCGCCCTGCTCTCCTTCGCGGTGCTCGTGTTCCTGCTCATCGTCGGCATGACCAACCCCGGGGGCCTGACCACCACCCAGGTCGCCGCTCCCGCCGCCTTGCTCGGCGTGGCAGCCGTGGCCACGGGCGCTTACCTGGCTCGCCGGAGCCTGGTCGAGCTCCTCTCCCCCCAAGCCGGGTGGGGACCTCATCCAGAGCTCGAACGCTACCGGCTGGCCCTGGAGCGTGCCGACGCTCTGGCGGGCCCCGACGGGGACGGCCTCACCGAGCTCCGGGGGGAGCTTGGGATCAGCCAGCAGGAGCACCGGGTCCTGTTGACCCTGCTCGATCAGCCGGCCGTGGTCCCGACCGCGGCGATCCAGGGTGCCCGCGAGGGCGGCACGGTGGCCGGTCGCTACGAGATCGTCCGCCAGCTGGGCCAGGGCGGCTTCGGTCGGGTCCTGCTTGCCCGGGATCTGACAGAGGACCGGCTCGTGGTGCTCAAGGAAACCATCCGCCCGTGGGAGCAGGCCGCCCAGGAGCGCCTGGAGGCCCTCAAGCGCGAAGCCGAGGTGGGGTCCCTGGTCGACAGCCGTCACGTGGCCCAGGTCGAGGGCCTCGTGCAGGATGGCTACCACACCTACCTGATCCGCGAGCACGTCTCCGGTCGGAGCCTCGAGGAGGTCTTGGAGGCGCAGGGGACCTTGCCGCCACGCCGCGTGGCCGACCTGGCCATCCAACTCACCCGGGGGATCCAAGCGCTCCATGAGAACGGGCTGCTCCACCTGGACCTCAAGCCGAGCAACGTCGTGATCGACGACACGGGCAGGGCGGTGATCGTGGACCTCGGGACGGTGCGATCCAACGATCAGACCACGGCTGGCTCCCCGACCGAGACGCGTGCCCAGCGTCCGGTCGGGACGCTTCGGTGGATGGCACCCGAACAGATCCTCTCGGACCGGGTCGATCAACGGACCGATCTCTTCCAGTTGGGCGCCCTGATCCACCGGATGCTGACCGGTCGTCACCACCTGGACTGTGGGAGCTCGGCCTTCGAGGTCGAGGAAGCGCTGGTCCGTGGAGAGCCTCCACGCGATGGACCCGAGGGGTGGCAGCCGATCCTGGCCAAGCTCCTGGCCAGGGATCCTGACGATCGGTACCCGGACGCCGCGGCCGTGCTGACCGAGCTGTCGACCGGTCGCCTGCCGGCCTCAGTCGTCCTCGCGGAAGACCAGGAGACTCATCCCGATGCCTAGCACGTCGCCAGGCGACAACGGGGCGATCCCGCCCCGGGTGATCTTCTCCCAGTTCAGGAACGTCCCGTTCTTGTTGGCCGCCGAGTCCATGAGGAAGAACTCGTCGTCGCGGCGGATGATCTTCGCGTGCTCGCTGGAGGCGTAGGCATCGTAGTCCAGCGGGATGTCGCACTCGGAGGCCCGGCCGATGATCCACTGGCCGTCCTCGTCGCCATCGGTCAGCTCGAAGCACCGGCCCTCCTGGACCCCGCGCACCAGCAGCAGGTGGGCTCCCTCGGCGTCGGGCGGTGGGGACGTCATCTCCAACCCCAGGGTCCGGCCGTCGATCTCGACGCTTGGTTGGACCTGGGCCAGGGAGCGCATCTGCTCGACCAGCGCGAACAGCTGGGAGTGATCGACCAGGAACTGGGATCCCTGCTTGTCGGAAGGCGCCTCGACCACGACACCGATGTCCATGAGCTCCTGGATGTGGCTCCTGACGGCTTGCCGGGAGATCGAGCGATCCTCGGAGCCGGCCGAGTCCCCACGGCTCGGCGAAAGGTCGATCTCGCTGTACCCGCGAGGGCTCTGGAGCTGGACGAGGAGCTTGAGGCGGTTGATGTTCGCCAGCGCCTTGAAGACGCGCTCTAGCTCCTCAAGCCGTGGTTCCCCCATAGGACACCCGTAGGTCATCGTATCCCGTGGCGGCTATTAAGCTTGGTCCTAACACACCGCCATATTGAGCACCGGGGATCGACCACCGCCGCCCCAACCAGATCCGCCCACGACCGCCACGGCGGTCTCCCATCAGAGCAGACCGTCCCCTGGAGGTCGCGTCCCGGTCACCCGGAGGTCCGATCGCGGTCAACTTTATCGTATCTCGATGTTGGAATAGAATAAAGGATGCTGACCACCTCGGTTGCACGCCGTCGCAGCAACCCACGCAACCAAGAGCCCGCACCCCTTGCGGGCCGACACCGGTGCTTGGCCCGCGCGGTCGACCACCGGGACCTGCGGGAGATCCTATGCCTGATGCCTTGGACGGGACCTACCTCGCGTTGATCGCGCTTGCCGGTCTCCTGGCGTTCTGGGATGCCCCGGTGCGCCTGTACCGGGCCATGCGCCGCGATGCGGTGATCCGTAGCCGGCGGTACCACGCGGTCAACGCCCTCTCGGTGCTTCTCCTGGTCGGATGGGCCGGCGTGCTGTGGACCGGGTCGGACACGGCGCTGATCCCTGGCCAACCACTGCCGCCGTCGGGTCGGGTGATCGGCCTGGCCGTCGCCATCGGTGGTCTCGGGTACGGGCTCTGGGCCAAGCTGGTGATGGGTCCATCGTTCGCGCCGACGGCCGCGACCCCCGAGGACAAGCGCGTGGTGACCGGCGGGCCCTTCGCGCAGGTCCGTCACCCCTTCTACGTCGGCATGTGGACGGCGTTGGTCGGCGGATGCCTGGTCCTGGACAGCCTGGCCACCATGGGCTTGGCCCTCGTCCTGGTACCGATCCTCCGGGAGATCGCGATCCTGGAGGAAGAGCACCTGTCCCGCCGTCTTGGCGGGGCTTACACCACGTATGCCCGCCAGGTGCCAAGGTTCGTCCCGGGCCGGGAGCCTGGCCCGGTGGGCCGGTCGACCGATCGGTAGGCCCTAACGGTCCCCGATCCAGCGCCAGACGTCACCGGTGGGATGACGCTCGCGCTCGACCAGGCCCTCGTCCCGTGCCTGGGTCAACCGATCGTGGGCCTGTTCGATCGAGGCATCGAGCACCTCGGCGATCTCCCGGGTGGCCAGGCGCTCGTCCGGTGTCAGGATGTCGGCCAGGTCCGGAGGGGGCCGGGCGGGGTGCCGGGCACCGCTGAGCTGCTCGACGACGTTGAGCACGCCGGCGATGTTCTGGAAACCTTGGATCCGGGTCCTGCGACCGCCGGCGGTGACGATCAGGGTCGGGTAGCCGTGGAGGTCGGCCTGGTGGAGCCAGTTGAGCCGTTCCCGGAACTCGCGGTCGGGCTCGCCGCTGGCCATGGCCTCGTCGAAGGCCTCCGGCTCGATGCCGACCTCGGCAGCCAGCTCCCTGGCCGTGGCCTGGTCGGAGACGTCCAGGCCGTCGAGGTAGGCGCCCTCCCTCAGGCGCCGCAGGTAGAGGTCCTCCTTGCCCGGCTCGAGCAGGCGGACGCCGTGGACGTGGATGCAGGCCGGGTAGGTGCTGGCTGGCTGGTGGTCGTGGATGGCCCTGGCGCTGATCGGCATGCCGGTGGTGCGCTGGACCATGGTGAAGAACGGGTCGATCTCGAAGCCGCGCTGCTCCTGGTCGGGGACCTCCTCGAACATGCCGCCGAGCAAGGTCTCGAACCGGATCGACGGGTAGCGTAGCTCCAGGGTCCGGCGCACGGGCTCGAAGCCCCAGCACCAGACGCTCCACGGGTCGGTGAGCAGGCGGACGGTGACCTCCCCGTCGTCCTCCTCCTCGAACGGGCTCTCCCGGCGGGCGTAGCTGACAGCCCACGGGCTGGCGCTGTGGTCCTCGGTTCCCTCGGTGACCGTCGGTGCTTCGGGCATGGGACCCTCTGACCTCAGCCTTGCCAAGCTCGGCCTTCACTTAGGCCTAACCGTGCCCTGGCCGTGGGCCGGCGGCAGCCTGGATGGCTTGGGCGACCTGGTCGGGCGTGGGGATCTGGTAGCCTTGGGTGATCCGCTGACCGTCGACGACCAGGACCGGCGGATGGTAGCCGCCGTGCCAGAGAGCACCCAGGACCCGGCCCCACCAGGAGAGCACGCGGACCTCGGCCTCGGCGTCGGCCTGCTCGGCGCCCTGGCCGACGGCGCGGATGAACAGGTCGCACTCCCGGCAGAAGGACTCAGGGATGGTGACGATGCCGTGCCGGCCGGTGACCACGTAGATGCGGACCTGCACCGGCTTGGAGGCTCCACGCTCGGTCCCTGCGGGCGTGGCCGATGCCTGGACCGGTCGCTGAGACACGCTAGACCGTGGGACCCCACACCTCTTGAACCCTTCCTCCAAGCACCCCACCAGGCCCCCGGACCTCCGGGCCCGCTGTCAGGTTCCAAGAGGACTTTTAACGGTCCGGGCGGGGTTGGGTGGCCGTGGCCGAGGACCTAGCCAAGACGACCAGCCTGTGCCCCGAGTGCCTGGAACCGGTGCCCGGCCGGTACAAGGAGGTCGACGGCTGCGTCGAGCTCGAGCGCACGTGCCCGGAGCATGGGACCGTGTCGCCGGTCGTCTGGCAGGACGCCGAGCATTGGCAGTGGGCCGGCCAGCACGCCCCGGACCCGATCGACCAGGGCGAGCTTCAGGTCCTCAACGACCACGCCTGCCTGGCGGTCGTCGAGGTCACCCAACGCTGCAACCTCGAGTGTCCCTACTGTTTCGCGGCATCCGGCCCCCACGGCGAGCACCGGAGCACCGACGAGGTGGTCGGCCTCCTGGACGTGGTCGCCCGCGACGGCGGGCCCCGCCCGATCCAGTTCTCCGGCGGCGAACCGACCATCCGGGACGACCTCCCCGAGCTGATCAAGGCCGCCGGCCAGCGTGGCTTCGAGCACATCGAGGTCAACACCAACGGGATCCGCCTGGCCCGCGACCCCGGCTACGCCCAGGCCCTCAAGGACGCCGGCGTCACCGCCGTCTACCTCCAGTTCGATGGGTGGGAACCGGAGACCTACCAGGCCACCCGGGACCGCGCCAACCTGCCCGAGATCAAGGCCGATGCCATCGAGGCCTGCGGCCAGGCCGGGCTGCCGGTGATCCTGGTCTGCACCGTCGTGCCCGGCGTCAACGAGCACGAGCTCGGTGACATCGTGACCTTCGCCCTAGCCAACCAGGACGTGGTCCGCTCGGTCAACCTGCAGCCCGTGGCTCACGTCGGGCGATATGCGAAGAACGACGGCCGGTTCAGCCTGGACGAGGTCGCCCGGGTCCTGGCCGAGGAACTGGACTGGTTGGAACCCAGGGACTTCCGGCCGGTGCCCTGCTGCTCGGCCTACTGCCAGAGCGCCACCGCCCTGCTACCCGACGGCCAGGGCGGCGCGGTCCCGCTGACCCGGTACGTGGACGACGAGCTGTGGGACCAGCTCTCGGGCTTGGTCGACGAGGCCGACTGGATGGAGCTGTTGGCCGGCACGCCCGATGCCCAGGACCGCAGCGCCTTCGTGGCCGCCTGCTGCGGTGTCGAGGTGCCCGGCGGCGCCGAGGCCCTGATCGACGATGTCCTGCCCGTCGGGATCACCGGGTTCATGGACGCTGATGTCGGCGACGTCGACCGGCTGGGCCAGTGCTGCATCGCCGTGCCCACCCACGAGGACGGTTTGGTGCCCTTCTGCGCCTACAACATGACCACCCGTGACGGTCGCTACAAGTTCCGCGAGGAGCGCGGCTGGGAAGGCCGGCAAGACACCGATCCCCCGACCAGCCAGGACAAGGACCAGGACGACATCCCGGCCAAGCCACCGGAGGCCCGGACCGGATGACCGGCGTGATCCAGGCCGCCATCGCCAACCCGTACGCGGCCCTGCGCCTGGTCCTAGGCGACCCCCTGCACCCCGGCGGCGCCCAAGCCACCGAGGACCTGCTCGACAGGGCCACGGTCGGCACGGGCACCCGGCTCGTCGATCTGGGCTGCGGTGCCGGGGGCGCCCTGGCGTTGGCCCGCGACAGGGGAGCCCAGGCCATCGGGGTGGACCGCCAGCCCGGTCAGGGCCAGATCTGCGGGACCCTGGAGCACCTGCCCCTGGCCGATGCCAGCGCCGAGGTGGCGCTGTCCGAGTGTGCGATCTGCCTGGCCGACGACCTGGAGCAAGCCGTCACCGAGTGCCAGCGGATCCTGGTCCCCGGTGGCCGCCTGGCGCTCTCCGATGTCGTGCTCGAGCACCGGCTCGAGAACGTCCCGGCACCGATGGCCCAGGCCCTGTGCTTGACCGGCCAGCGCCACCCGGAGACCCTGATCAAGCATCTTGAGGCGACCGGGTTCGTGGTCACCTCCCGGCGCGATCACCGCGACGACCTCTTGGCCATGCGCGACGAGATCGCCGGCAAGGTCGACTACGAGGGCCTGCTGGGTGCCTTGGGCGACCGGGGCCAGCCGTTGCTGGCCGCCATCCAGGAGATCGAGGCGGCCGTCGAGGATGGCACGCTGGGCTATGTGAGCCTGGTGGCGGAGAAGCAAGGCTGAGATCGACCGCGTCCAGCGGCCTCAGTCGACCCCGATGTACGCGGCCAGGATGTTGCGGGTCTCGGCGTAGGCCTGAGATGGGACCTCGGGCCGATCGTCGGGACCCGGCCGGACGTCCTTGAGCACGCCGTCGCCGGCGCCCAGGAACATGGCCCGGCTCACGGTGCCGTGGAGCTCGGTGGGCGGCAGCAGAGCCACGCCGACCCGATCCTCGGCCTTGACGCTGGTGTCGTTGGTGATCACCGGCAGCGAGGCCCCGGCGGCGACACGCGTGACCAACAGGTCATCGCTCTTCGGGTGCTCGCGGACGGCCACGACGCGGCCGGCCACGGCGTCGACACCGAGCTCGAGCCCGGAGCCGGTCAGGTAGAGCCGTTCCTCCAGGGACCGGATCGTGGAGATCGTCCAGGCGGCCTCGGCCACAGCCAGAGGGTCCTCGTCGATCTCGTCCTCGAACCCAGGCCCGCCGAGAAGCGTCTCGACGACGTCGGCGGCCTCCATGAGCTCGTTGAACGCCGGCATCTGGACGATCTGCTCGGGCTCGGCGTAGGAGTACTGGAGGGCCTTGAGGGCGCTTTGGCCCCGCTCGACGGCGTCTGCCACGTTCTTGCGGGGGAACTGGGCCTTGATCCGCCCTTGTTGCATGGACACCTTGAGCTCGGAGAGAGCCTTCTCGAGGACCTTGAACCGAGGGTCGTCGCCGGTGTCCATGGGAAGGAGCACAAGGACGCCAAGCTTGAGCCTTTCGTCTATCGGCCGCCGAACGAAACCGTCTTGAACGCGCCCCGGTACTGGCCTGCGTGGCCCTGACGGCCTTCGACTATTTCGAGCTCGCCCTGGCCGGGTTCCTGGTCTTCCTCAACGGGTTCTTCGTGGCCGCCGAGTTCGCCATGGTCAAGATCCGGCCCACCCAGGTCGAGGCCATGCGCGAGCGGGGCGACCCTCGGGCAGGGGTGGCCCAGATCCTGGTGGACAACCTGGACGCCTACCTCAGCGTCTGCCAGCTGGGCATCACCGTGGCCAGCCTGGGCCTGGGGTGGATCGGGGAGCCGGCCCTGGCCGAGCTGATCGAGATCCCCCTGGCCTCCGTCGGGATCACAAGCCCCACGGTCATCCACTCGATCAGCTTCGCTGTCGCCTTCAGCATCATCACCTTCCTGCACGTGGTCGTCGGCGAGCTGGCGCCCAAGAGCATGGCCATCCGGTACCCCGTGCAGACGACCCGGTCGACCTCGTGGGGCATGGTGTTCTTCTACTACCTCTCCTGGCCCTTCATGAAGGTCCTCAACGGGGCCGCGCTCTTGTTGCTCCGGGTGGTCGGCATCCAGCAGCCGAGCCCGACCGAGATGGCCCACACAGAGGAGGAGATCGAGAGCCTGATCTCCCGGGTGGGGCCGGGCCAGGTCTCCTCGCGTCTGGCCCGCGAGGTCCTCTCCAACGTCTTCTGGCTGCGCCGGCTGACCGTGCGACAGGTGATGACCCACCGGACCCAGGTGGTCGCCCTGGACCTTGAGGCACCCCTGGCGGAGAACCTGGACCAGGCTCGCCGGTCGGGGTTCGCGCGGTTCCCGGTGGTCCGCGGAAGCATCGACCGGGTCGTCGGCGTCGTCCACCTCAAGGATCTGGCCTTCCTGGACGAGCAGGAGACCGCCAGCCAGGTCCTCGAGCAGATCGCCCATCCGCCGGTGGTCGTCCCCGAGACCACGCACCTGGACCAGGCCCTGCTCACGCTCTTGGACGCCAAGAACAAGATGGCCATCGTCGCCGACGAGCACGGCGGGACCGAGGGCATCGTGACCACCGAGGACATCCTCGAGGAGCTGGTCGGCGAGATCGAGGACACGTTCAACGAGGAGACCCCCGACGCCGTCCGGCTGCCCGACGGCCGGCTGTTGGTCCGGGGGGATGCCGCCCTCCACGACCTGGAGAGCGATCTTGGGTTGGCCAGCCAGGAGCCCGACGTCTCGACCGTCAGCGGTCTGATGGTAGCCGAGCTGGGCCGGGTGCCAGCCCGAGGCGAGACCCTGGAGATCGGCGCTTGGCGGCTGACGGCCACCGACGTGACCCGGCGACGGGTGCTCCAGCTGATCGCCGAACCGCTGGAACCGGAGACCTCAGAGGAGGAAGAGGACGCCGACGAGGGCGACAGCTCCGAGTGACCGGGGTCAGGGACCCAGGTGCTCGGGTGCCGCGTGGCCCAGCCGAGCAGGGAGCTGGATCTGGTCGCCTGGCCGACAGGTCCAGACCATCAAGGCGGCGTGATCCAAGGCAGGAGGGTCGCGCAGGTAGTTGGGTAGCACGGCCACCGGCGTGAACCCCTGGGCCAGTTGGGGCGTGAGCACCGGGTCGGTGCGCTTCCCGCGGGCGACCTCCCGGACGTAGGTCGAGGCCCCCAGGCCACGGTCCCGGAAGGCCTGGGCGTACCCGGCCAGCCGGCCGCCCAGGGCGATACCCCAGAGGTCCAGGCGGCGGGCGATGACCTTGCGGGCCCGATAGAGCAACCCTGAGATCCCCAAGCCCCTGGCCTCGGGTGCCACCATGAGCTCCAGACCGTAGAGGCAGCGACCGTCGGGATCGTGGCCGAGCAGATCCCCCCCGCCGGTCAGATCCATCCAGGTGTGTTGCGATAGGCCGGCCTCCACGGGGACCAGCATGCTCGACGCGGTGCCGACGACGTCACCGTCAAGGTGGACGATCAGCTGGCCCTCAGGGAAGATCTCCAGATGACGTTCGAGCTGGCCGGGCTGCCAGCGGGTCATCTGGTCGGAGCCGAAGCTCTCGGCGTGGAGACGCTCCACGGTGGGGAGATCCCCGGGCTCCGGTTGCGTGAGGCGCAGACCGCCCATCGTGCCGCTTCTAGCGGTCCTTCGACCATAGGTGTTGGTGGCCGGAGATGTTCGTGGGGGAACGGAGGGAGGCCCCCTGGCAGACCGCCGTGTTGCATGATCTGACCACAGGGTTTTAAAGGGTCGACGAGGACACCAGGGGTTGTGCGAGCCCGGACGCTGGTCGCGTTGCTGGTCGTCGCTGCTGTCGTGAGCGCCGGCTGCCTTGATGCCGCCGACCCCGCTTCCGGCGATGACGACGCCCTCGAGGGACAGAACACGACCCCAGAGGAGGGCAACCGCTCCGGCAACGCGTCCGGCGGTGGCGATCCGGGCACCGCCGCCTCAGGGAACCAGAGCCAGGCGCCGGGCAACCGGACCAACGGGACCCAGCAGGCCAACGACACCGGCCAGCCCGAGGCTCCGGCCTCCTGGCCGGCCCTCGGCGAGGCCAGCGTGCGTCCGGGCGTCCAGGTCACCTCCGACGGGCGTCAGTGCACCTCGAACTTCCTCTTCCGAACCCCGGACAACCGGACGCTGATGCTCGGCATCGCGGCCCACTGCGTGGCCGAGGGGCCCAGCGACAACGTGAACGGCTGCGATCCCGACAACGAGCCGGTGCCCCTGGGTAGTGAGGTCAAGATCAGCGGGGCCGACGCGCCCGGCCTGCTGATCTACTCCGCCTGGCACACCATGCAAGCCGTCGAGGAGTCCAGCGATGCGGCCTGCCGCGGCAACGACTTCGCCCTGGTGGCCATCACACCGACCGACCGCGCCAACGTCCATCCGGCCGTCCGGCACTTCGGGGGGCCCACAGGCCAGGCCGGCTCGCCCAGCGTCGGCGACAAGGTCCTCTGGTACGGGAACTCGGGCCTCCGTGGCGGCGTCGAGGAGACCAACGACCACGAGGGGTACGTCGTCGACGCCGGTGGCTGGTCGGCCAACGTCTACACCGTCTCGCCGGGCGTGCCCGGCGACTCGGGCTCCGGCGTGATGACCGGCGACGGGCAAGCCCTTGGGATCCTGAGCACCGTCGAGGTCAGCCCGCGGGCCGGTTCCAACGGCGTCACCCTGCTCCAGCCGGCGCTTGCCTACGCCGAGGAGCACGCCGGTCTGACCGTCGAGCTGGTGCCCTGGGAGCAGCTGGACGACGGACGGCTCCCGTAGACCAAGGCCACCAGGCGATCTCGCCGACCGATCCGACCATCGGGTCCTCACGTCTCGTGCATCTCGATCTCCACGTGCTCGCCCAGCTCTGAGACCGTGGCCTGTCCGGGGAACCGCTGGCTCGGGTTATCCCCCCAGCTCCTGGAGAGGAACGCGCCGGCGGCAGCACACGCCGTGGCCAGCGCGTCGACCAGGCCCTGACCCTCCAACCTGGCATGCAGGAACCCGGCATCGAAGACATCCCCGGCCCCGGTGGGATCGTCGATCTCCAGCACGGGTGGACGGACCGTGGCGGCCGAGCTGCCATCGACCCCCACGGCCCCCTGGGCGCCCAGGGTGACGATGGCCACGGCCCCGGTCCTACCCTGCAGGGATCGGGCTGCGGCCAGCGGGTCCTCCTCGCCGGTCAGCGCGGTCACCTCCTCGATCGAGCCCCGGACGTGGCCCGCCTCGGGCAGCCGGGCCGGAGCCTGCTGGTGGTCGACCTCGCGCCAGCCCAGGAGGTTGGGCGACCCCAGGCGGCGCACGCTCCCCTGCAGGTCGAGCAGGCTGATCGCCGTGGCCGGCGCTTCGAGGGTGCCCGGGACCTCGCCGAGGACGGGGCCCAGGAGGACGCCCTCGTACCCGTGGAGATCCTGGGAGGACCGTAGAGCCTCCCGGGGCCCCGGCCGGGCCCACTGGCGCCGGTCCTGGCCGTCGTACTCGTTGAGGAACTGCGTGCCCGGCCACGCCAGGCGGAGGTCGTCCAGCGGCACGCCGGTCCGGCGCAACCAGAGGTAGGCCCGCAGCGGCGCATGGCCGATGGGATGGACGTCGTGATCCAGGGATAGGAGGGCCAGGCTGGCGTACAGCAGGGTCCCGCCGGGCCGGCGAGCCGAGATCAGGCCGGTCCGGTTGAGATCCTTGGTGGCGTTCCCCACGACGCAGACCCGGGCCACACCGAGCGTAGCGTCGGCTAGGGTTGATAAGATAGGGGAAAGCGTCCGGGGCCAGGACGGGGGGATGGAACCTAGATCCCGCTGACCTTCTTGAGCGCGTCGAGGATCCGCTGGTAGGTCTGATCGATCGTCTCGCTCTCGAGCCCGGTGTTCAGGAGCACGCACGCCGACGACTCGACCTCCTTGCCGAAGAACTCGGCCTGGCGGTCGTGATCGGGCTTGAGCAGGTAGGGGTTGTACCAGGGTTCCTCGTCGTAGGTCCCCCAGCGTTCCTTGGGGCCCGCGCCTGGCCGGATCTGGTAGCGGCCCTCACGTAGGACCTCCACGGCCTCGTCTGGGTCCAACCAGACCTCGGCCGGGGACTCGTCGTCCCGGCGGAGCAGGACCACGAGGTTCATGGGGGCCTCGTCGGCGACCTTCTCCTCACCGAGCATCCATTCCCGGGGGATCAGGGCACGGCTGTTGCCGAACTCCCAGAACTGGGGCTCGCCGTCTTCCACGGGCACGTTCTCCAGCTTGCAGCGGCGGAAGATCGGTCGCAGCCACTCCTCCTCCTCGGCGTTCTCGGTCCGGACGTACAGGGAGCGCTCTGGCTGGGTCACGACCAGGGGGGCTTCGCTCTCAGGGTTGGTGGGGTGCTTGATGTAGATCCAGTCGTCCCCGATGATGCGGCCCTTGGGGTGTTGGAAGAGCTTGTTGACCTGGGTGGTCTTGCCGGTGCCGGTCGGGGCCACGATGACGATGCCGTGGCCGTCCACCTCGGCGCAAGCGCCGTGGATCGAGTGGGTGTTGAACTTCTCCTCGAGGACGATGGCGGCCATGCCGAGCGCCCAGGATTTGCACTGGCCGTAGTACTCGGTGTTGACGAACAGGGCCTGGTTGAGCTCGGGACAGTAGTACGCATGCGCGTCCTCTCCCGGGACCCCGGAGACGCTGAAGATCTTGCCGTGGGGCAGGATCGAATCGTCGTTGGGGCCGGGCCACCAGTTCTCTTTCCAGAAGTCGTACTGGTGACGGGAGTTCCCGATGTACCGGATGAGCACACCGTTGATGTTGGCGTCCCACTCGAAACGGCGGTCGTAGGGCAGGTGGTCGCTGACCTTCTCGAGCAGAGCCTGGAAGGTGTCGACGGAGACATCCTTCGTGGCCGGACAGCGGCCGATCTGCTCGGTGTGGTAGTTGTCCAGGTCTTGCTCGGCGTCGGCGGTGACCATCTTGGTTGCCAGGTGATCTCCCCCTGTTTCGTGGCCGTCCCGGAGCGCCGTGACCGCTGGCTGACCTCCGGGGGGTCAGGGCTTGGCCAAGCGAAGGAGGAGCCGGCCTTAAAATGTTGGTCGACCCGGCAGGCATGGCCCAGGAAGCTACCGGAAGTCCTTCTCGACGATCTCGGGCCAGATGCCCCGGATGTGCTGGAGCGCGATCGAGGTCCCCTCCCGGAGATCCATCTCGACGCTCCACTGCCCGTCGGAGGCCGGGACGCGCTCGACGAAGGAGAACCCGGTACGCAGGGAGAAGTCGTCCTCGTCGATCTGGTCCCGGAC
>CAZBKU010000008.1:0-16501 GCA_964492585.1 uncultured Thermoplasmatales archaeon
GTACTCGCTGGTCTGCCCGTAGTAGGGTCCGTCGATCTCCGCGGCCACGCCCGGTCTAGGAGCCCGCGGGTCATGCGGGTGGCGGACCGGTCCCTGGCCAGGGCCCGTACCGGGTGGTGGCCGGGGACCAGGTCCGACATCACGTGTCGGCTGGGACGTCCACCGGCAGGTCGAGCCCGTCGCCGGCCAGGTCACCGACGTCGCGGCTCACATCGCTGACCCCGCTGCTGGAGCCATGGGTCGGAGCATCGCGGCCGGGCACCAGCTCGCTGACGGCCTCACCGATGGCTCGGACGGTGTCCCCGGCGAGATCCACGGTGGCCTCGAGGGCCCCGGTCGTGGCCTCAGCGGTGGCCTCGACCGCACCGCCGAGGGCCTGGAGGCTGGCCTCGGCCACGCCGGCGATGGCGCCGCCGGCCAGCTCGGCTACACCCGCGGTCCCGTCGACGGTCCCGGTGGCCAGGGCCTCGGTGGCCGACAGGGTGGCGCCCAAGCCATCACCGGTGGCACCGATCACAGCGCTGATGCCGTGGACCGTGCCGTCCACCAGGGCCAGAGCGCCATCCACGATCGCCTCCACGCCTCTCTTGGCGGCATCGCCGACGGCGCGGCTGGCGTCGAGCAGGGCACCCCCGGTGGCACCCAGGGCATCCCCGGCGATACCGATCCCGGCGGCCGGTAGGCCGAGCAGGCGCTCGAGGATCGTCTGGGTCCGGTTGAGGAACACCAGCAGGTGGCTGGTGGCGTTCTCGGGATCCTCCTTGGCATCCTCGACGAAGGCCTCGGCGGCCGCCACCTCGTCCTCCACGGCGGTGGCCGTGTCGTTCTCCAGCTCCTCGGCCTCGGCCGCGGTCTCGTTCTCGGCCTCCTCCTCGTCCTGCTCCTCTTCGCCGGCGGCCGCGTCGTCGACCGGCGGGCAGGTGCCGGCTTCGACAAGGAGCTCGTAGGCCTCCGTCGAGGCGGCGTGCGCGGTCTCGCAGCTCCAGCCCTGGGTCCAGTTGGCTTGGTCCCCCTGCCAGCTGGGGTCGGTGACGTTGGCCGAGGCGTTGGCGGGGTCCTGGGCCGCATCGCCGGCCAGATCGCCGGCGTGGCTGACGGCGGCCTCGGCTTGGTCACCAAGCCCCTGGGCCATGGCGGTGGCGGGGATCAGCAAGACGGTCATCAGGCAAAGCGCGGCGATGGTGCGGCCGGTGGCCGCGTGCGTGTCACTGCTCATGTCGATCCTCCCTGTCAGCACCGAAGTCGTTGTCGCGGGCGTCGAGCTCCAGGCCCCTGCGTTCGTTGTCGATGGTGATGCCGTAGTCAGCGTTGTGACCCCGGGTCCCGGTGACCAGGATCTCGCTGTGCTCGACGTCGTCGAGCAGGAACCCGGTGGCCTCGCCCTCGTCGTCCCGGGTGGTCCACTTGTAGCCGGCGGGCATCGGGGAGCTGTCCCGCTCGAAGCTGTACGTGTTGTCGTGGGCCCGAAGGGTCAGGATCTGGGCCCCGTGGACGACGTAGCCAGCCGCCAGGTCGCCGGCGTCGGCCACCGGCAGGGTGACGGTGTTGCCCGTCAGGTCGACCAGGGCCTCGGAGACCATGTGGCTGTGGCGGTCGTCGGCCGGGTTGACCACATCCAGGATCAGCGAGCCGCCGTCGAGCTGGTTGCCCTTGATCTTGAGGTAGGTGTGGTGCTCGTGGCGATCCTCGAGGTAGGCGTTGGGTTCGCTGTTGGCGGTCTGGTCGTCGCCGGCGTGGGCCTCGTCGTAGAACCGCAGGGCGATGCCGGTCTGCTTGGCTGTGATCTCGTTGTCCTCGAAGGCCAGGGTGTGGTACCGGTAGGAGTGTCGGCTGTCCGGGGCCAGGCCCTCCCCGCGCTGGTTGTCCTCGGGGTACTCGCTCGTGGTTGGGACAGGCGTTGCAGTCCCCGTGGAAGTGGCCGTGGAGCTTGACGTCGACCCGGCCGATCACGGTGTTGTCGTGGACGTGGCCGCCGTGGTAGCCGTCGAAGTTCCAGACCAGGTCGTCGGGCAGGGGCTCGGGCCCGGTGTCCGAGAGGAAGGTCTCGACGACCCCCTCGTCGGGCCGGGGCCCGATGTCGTTGTGGCGGAAGGTCCCGCCGAAGTGGCGTAGCTGACCGATGACCTCGATCTCGTTGTTCTCGAAGAGGCCAGCGCTGGTGTCGGCCCGGCGTTCGACGTTCTCGTTGACCCGCAGGTCGAAGATGTGGTTGTGGTGGACGTAGATGTCGGGCCCGACGTAGTTCAGCGTCAGCTGACCCTCGATGTAGGAGTTCTTGACGATCAGCGGCTCGGTGGTGTCCTTGACCGTCAGATCGCCGCGGACCCGGAACCCGTCGATGACGTAGGGATCCTCGATCGTGCCGCTGCCGGTGATGTAGCCCTCCTCGGCCATCTCGGCCAGGCCCTCGTCGCCGACGACCTTGAACGAGCGGAGCTGGTGGGGGAGCTCGCTGGCCTCGGCCCGGGTCGGGATCTGTCCCTCGCCACCGGAGAGCGCGTGGTCGTGGTCCGGGTCGACGGCCTGGATCTTGTCGAAGCCTTGCTGTCGCTTGAGCCCCTCGTCGGACGAGGCGTCGCCGGTCGCGTTGGCCGGCGCCTCGGCGTGATCGTGGTCGTGGTCCTCGGTGGCGTTGCCCGTGGAGCTCGGTGCCGGCGCCTCGTCGGAGGCAGCTGGCCCCTCGTCGGTCCCGGTGCCCGGGAGCGGGGCTCCCAGCAGGCCAGCGGCCAGCGCGCTGGTCAACATCAGGCCCGCGAGGAGGATCGCGGCGTGGACAGCTCGGCGTCGCATCAGCCCAAGGGTCGGTCAGGGGGCTTATCAACAGACTGGATGGACGCTTTGACAGAACGTGCCACGGGAGGTCCAGAAGGAGGGACGTGAGAAGAAGGGGCGACCCCGCTCGTGCGGGGCCGCCGTTCACGACGGGACCAGGGGGCCTACACCCCAGGCCCAGGTCGTGGGGTCAGGGGGAGAGACGTGGCAGACCGGTCTGGTTGTAGCAGGCCTCGCCCAGACCCCCGCCGGGGAACAGGTTGGCGCCGTTCCCGTCGGGGCCATCGGAGATCTCGGTGGAGAACAGGGAGACGTCCAGGGTGTCGTCCTCATCCCAGATCTCCAGGTTGCCGACCCCGAGATCGATCCCGTCGGACCGGTCGACGACCTCGCAGTTCATGATCCCGGCGTCGACCGCGTCGTTGCGGTCGGCGCACTCGCGGTTCATCACGCCGACGTCGATAGCATCCCCGTCGTCGCCACCGGGCGCCTCCCGGTCGGGATCGTGCTCGTGCTCCTCGTGGTACCAAGCGCACTCCTCGACGTAGACCTGGTCACCGAACCCGCCTTCGTCGTTCATGATGCCGACGTCGACGGTGTCGCCGTCGTCGCTGCAGTGGGTCCGGCGCTCCTTGCTGGTATCGAAGAGCGGGCTTGCGGCGTCGCCGACAGGGCTCCCCAGTTCGAAGCGCTCGTCGATGCCCAGGGGGCGGGAGGTCACGCGGGTCTCGCCGCCTTCCTCGGCTTGGCAGCCTTCCTCCTCCTGGGTCCATCGGCAGTGCTCGTCGCCCTCACGGTTCTGGATACCGACGTCGACGACGTCGTCCTCATCGGTACATTGGTAGTTCTGGTAGCCGACGTCGACGGTGTCGCCGGCGCCGCCGAGCACGTTGGATCCGTGCTGGACATCCAGGTAACCGGTCTGGACGTTGACCAGGTAACCGGTGGCCGAAGCCGCCGGGACCAGCAAGGCACCGATGGCCACGATGGCCAGGATCGAAGCGGTCGTCGAGGCAAGGCGCATGTCGTTCGAGATCGTCACCATGTTGCTCATCTCCTGCCCGGGTCACCGGGCACAAGACGAGCCAGGGCGGGGTAGGGTATGAACAGGTACAAGGGTCCAAGCTGCCGGCGCAGGCGATCGCCTGCGTTGGCATCTCTTGGATCCGCCGCTGGGCGTCCAGGATGAACCCCGAGGCTCAGCCCTGGTAGGTGATCTCGCCCTCTGCCGGGGTGCCGACGATCTCGATGCCGTTGGGGCCGGCCTTGGCCGTGTCGTTGGCATCCCGGAACCGGGCCCCCTCGACGAACAGGGTGTCCTTGACGTTGCCACCGAGGATCTCGATGTCGTCGGGGGTCTCCAGGGTGGCCTGCTTGACCCGGACATCGCCCCGGGCGTCCAGGGTCAGCGGTCCACCGGCCTGGAGGCTGGCTTGCTCGGCGGTGATCTCGCCACCGGCGTCCAGGTCGAGCGTGGTCCCGGCGGTCAGCGAGCTGGCGTGGACCTGGATGGCGCCTTGCTTTGTCCCGAGGGAGAGGCTGGTGGTGGCCTCGGCGGTGAGGTCCAAGCCGCGGAGGGTCTTCTTCGCGAACAGGTCGACGCTGCCGGTGCTCGATCGCAGGTAGGCCCCGGCCACGTCGAGATCGTCGCCGGCGTCGATCGTGATCGTGCCCTGGGCTTCAGCGACCAGGTCGCTCAGGGTGGCCTGCTGGCCGGCGATCAAGGTGATCCCAGAGGGGGAGGCCAGGCGGACCTCGACGACCAGGTGGCCCCGGGCGCCAGCCTCCAGGTGGATCGGGCCCGCGTCCGGCTGGACCGTGCCCACGCTCTTGGGGATGACAAGGCCATGGCGGGGATCGCTGACCACGTGGTGCCCGTCGAGGATGTCCTGGTCGGGGATCGCGATGTCGAGATCCTCGGTGTACCGGTTGTCGTTGTTGACATCCTCGTAGGCGAACCAGGGGTCGTGGCTGCCGTCCTCGACGACCTCGGCCTCGAAGGTCGCCCCGGAGGGCTCGATATCCTGCATGTTCGCGAACGTGCCCTGGGTCTGCAGGAAGGCGCCCACGCCGGCGACCAGCAAGGCCAGAGCCATGAGCACGCGCATCATCGCCGGACCACCTCGAACCGGCCGGCGGATGTCGAGGACGTGGGTCGCTGGTGGATGACGTCGAAGCGCTCGGGCTCCTCCTCGTCGTCGAGGAGGTTCTTGAGCTCGAAGCCGACGGTCAGGATGCTGAGCACCACGAGGAGCAGGGGCACGAGCCGGTTGTCGATGCCGTAGATGATCTTCCCGTACGCGGGCAGGACGTGGCTGATCTTGCCGACGAGCATCTGTTCGTTGACCTGCGTCCGGTCGGGGTCCTCGTTGGCATCGCCCTTGGTCGTGAGCACGACGCCGCGGGTGCCCTCCTCGTCGAGGGTCTTCTCGACGACGCGGTGGGTGAAGGTCCGCTCGTCGGTGACGTGCGGATGGAAGGTGACGATGTCGCCGACCTCGACGTCCTCGATGGCGACCTGCTCGATGAAGACGACGTCGCCAGGGTCGATGGTCGGCTGCATGCTTCCGGTGAGGACGACCAGGGCCTCGTCGGCCCCGACCGTGGACGGGAAGGTGTAGGCGGCCAACGGAGCTCCGACGCTGACCAGGGCGACCAGGCCCAGGGCGGTCAGCAGGTGGGGGGTGTTGACAGCCATCGGGACGTCCTCCTGGGTTCGGCGATGGGGTGGAGAGGGAGAGACGGGGCCAAGGCCCCGTGGGGTGGGTCACGTCAGCTCAGGCCCGGTCAGGACTGTTGGAGCGTGAAGTCCCACTGGACGTTGACCGAGTCGCCCTGTAGATCGTTGCCAGCGCTGGTGTGGAAGCTGACCTCGACGTCCAGGTTCTTGCCGGCGCTACCCGGGTCGTCCAGGCCGGTGAAGGTGTGGGCGCCGAGGTCCTCCAGGTCGACGTACCCGTTGCCGTTGGCATCGGTCACAGAGCCGACCAGGGAGGCGGTGTCGTAGGAGAAGACGGTGACCTCGAGGTACTTGGCCATGTCCGTCGAGGTCTCGTCGGCGTCGGTCTGGGTGATCGCCGTGTCGATGCTGAGGTCCACGCTGTGGCCCTCGGCGTCACCATCGAAGATCGAGCCGGTGTTCTTCAGGGTCAGCGTCCCGCTCTCGACGTCGCCGGGCGCGAAGTTGCCGGCCTCGACGAAGGCGTCGACACCGCCGCTCTCGGCCGTCGACAGCTCGAGGTCGAGGGTACCGGCGGCGAACAGGTTGCTGGTGCTGGACTCGGTATCTGAGAAGTACGCGAAGGTCCCGTAGGCACCGACCGTGGTGGCCAGCGCGATCGTCAGCAGGCTGACGACGGTCCCTTTCCGGAGTTTGCTTGTCTTGTTGGAAGCCATGGTGGGCAACACCTCGCCCTTGGGGGCGTGGTTAGGGCTCACCGAGAGGGTATAAAAAGGCGCTCAGGCACACGTCTTCCCCAGGTGGGAAAGGATCATCCTAGAGATGGTGTCCCAAGCGACGAGCCAGGACCGCTGCCATGGGCCGCCTAACGCTGGATCACGGCCGATAGGGTCGCACCGGGTTCAGCGGGTCACTCGGCCTCGGCCAGCAGCTCGACCGCCTCATCCAGGTCGATCGTCTTGAGCTGCTCGTAGCCGCCCTCCAGGTTGGCCGACTCCATGCGATCCCCGTCGACCTCGCGCCAGATCCAGGGCCCGTAGCGGCCCAGATCCTTGAACACGTGCCCACCGTCGGGGTGCTCGCCCAGGTCCTCGGGCAGCGAGAGCAGGAACACGGCGTCCTCCACGGTGGCATCGTCGATGTCCATCGCGTCGGGCAGGGACTTGTTCTCCCCATCGTGCTTGAAGTAGGGCCCGTACTTGCCGCCCCGCAGCTCGATGGGCTTCCCGGTCTCCGGGTGGTCGCCCATCTCGCGTAGCACGCCACGGCGGGACCGCTTGCGCTTCTTGGCGATCAGCTCGAGGGCCCCGTCGACGTCCTGGCGTTCGGCGATCTGGGCCATCTCCTCATAGGAGCCCGTGTTGGCGTAGATACGCTTCTTGTCGCCGGGGGGGTCGTGGCAGACGTAGGGGCCGTAGCGTCCCAGGCCGACCAGGATCGAGCCCCCGTCGGGGTGATCCCCGATCTCCTTGGGTAGCGAGAGCAGGAAGATGGCGTCGTCCAGGGTGACCTCGTCCATGCCCATCCCGTCGGGGAGGCTGGCGCGGTCGGGTTTTCCCTCGACCTCGTCGGTCTCGCCCAGCTGGACGTAGGGTCCATAGCGGCCGGTCATCAGGTAGATGTCCAGGCCGCTTGCGGGGTCGGTCCCTAGGCTTCTGGGGCCCTCGGCCCGGCGTTCGAGGATCTCGTCGGCTTTCTCCTTGGTCAGCTCGTCGGGGGTCAACCCGTCGGGGAGGTCAGCGGTGACCGTCTCGCCATCGATCTCGGCCTCGAGGTAGGCACCGTAGCGGCTGATCTTGACCGGGTAGGGCAGCCCCTCGAGTTCGATCGCCCGGGCCTCCCGGGGATCGACGTTCTCCATGAGCTCCTCGACCTTCGGATCCAGACCGTCCTCGCCACGGTAGAAGCCCTCCAGGTAGGGCTTCCAGGCCGCCTTGCCGGCGGCGATCTCGTCCAGGGCGGCCTCCATGTCGGCGGTGAAGTCGGTGTCGACCAGCCGGGCGAAGTACCGCTCCAGGAACTCGGCGACGAAGAACGCCTTGAAGGTCGGCACCAGGGACCGGCCGTCCTTGAGGACGTACTCGCGGTCCTGGATCTTCTCCAGGATGGCGGCGTACGTGCTCGGTCGACCGATGCCCTCCTCCTCCAGGGCTTCGACCAGGCTGGCCTCGGTGTAGCGGGAGGGGGGCTGGGTCTCGTGGGGTCGGGCTTCCAGGTCGCGCAGGTTCGGCTTGTCGCCGGTCTCCAGGCGGGGCAGTTGGTCGGCCTTGGAGCGGGTCGGCCAGGCCAGGCGGTAGCCCTCGAAGGTGGTGTGCTTGCCGGTGGCCTTGAACCGGGCCTCGGCGGCGTCGACGAGCACGGTCGTGCTCGTGTACTTCTCGTTGGGCATCTGGCTGGCCAGCGTGCGCCGGTAGATCATGTCGTAGAGCGTCTTGTGGGGACCCGACAAGCCGGTCTCCGACGGCGGGGTGAAGGTGGCACCGGCCGGGCGGATGGCCTCGTGGGCCTCCTGGGCACCTTCGTCCTCACCCCGGGCGTAGGCCCGGCGGTGGTGGAGGTCGCTGCCCCACTTGTCGACGATCGCCTTCTTGGCGCCCTCGAGGGCCTCCTCGGAGAGGGCGATCGAGTCGGTGCGCATGTAGGTGATCCACCCCTCCTCGTAGAGGTCCTGGGCCACCCGCATGGTCTGGCCCGGGGAGAGGTTGATGCGGCCGCTGGCCTCCTGCTGGAGGGTGCTGGTCTTGAACGGGGTCGGTGGTTTGGACTGGCGATGGCGCTCTTGGACGTCGACGACGGTCCAGACCGCGTCGGGCAGGCGCTGGGCCAGGTCGGTGGCCTGCTCCTCGTCGACCAGGACGACCTCGGCGTCCTCCTTGAGCTCGCCGGTGTCCTCGTCGAAGTCCGCGCCGGTGGCCACGCGGGTGCCGTCCAGCTCGAAGAGCGTGGCCTCGAAGCTCGTGCTGGCTTGCTCGAGCAGGGCCTGGAGGTCCCAGTAGGTGCCGGAGCGGAAGGCCCGGCGTTCGCGTTCGCGGTTGACGACCAGGCGGACGGCGGGGGTCTGGACGCGGCCGGCCGACAGGTTGCCGCCGATCTTCCGGCGCAGCAGGTCGCTGAGCCGGAAGCCGTAGAGCCGGTCCAGGATCCGTCGGGTCTCTTGGGCTTGGACCAGGTCCATGTCGATGTCCCGGGGGTTGTCCAGGGCCGACTGGATGGCCTCCTTGGTGATCTCGTTGAAGACCATGCGCTTGACCGGGACCTTCGGGTCCAGTGCCTCGGCCAGGTGCCAGCTGATCGACTCGCCCTCCCGATCCTCGTCGGTGGCCAGGTAGAGGGCCTCGGCGTCCTTGAGGTGCTTCTTGAGCCGCTTGATGTGCTTGCCGCTGCCCCGGATCGTGATGTAGATCGGCTCGTAGCCCTCGTCGACGTTGACGCCCAGGTCAGCCCAGTCCTCGTCCCGGACGGCCTTGGGGGCCTGCTTGCGGCCGGCGGGCAGGTCCCGGATGTGGCCGTAGCACGAGTCGACCTTGAAGTCGCTGGGCAGGAACTTGCGGATGGTCTTGACCTTGGCAGGCGACTCGACGATCACGAGCTTGGACATGGCACGTCTCCAACCGATCCCGACGCCGGCCCACCGATCCGGCGTGGCCTGCGTCGAACTGGCTGACCCGTCGGGTGGTCAACGTGTAAAAGGCTTTGGGTGAACGGACAACGCCCCCCGTGGCTGGGGCCGGACACGACCGCTTCGCGGTCCTCGGCACTGTATAGACAAGGGAAAATTTCTAATCGATGGGGTCCCACGGTCCCCGCTAGGCCAGGGCCGGGCCCGGTCGCCGGCGTCGGGAGAGACCGACGGGCTGCCCGGGCCACGAGGTGCTAACCCTGGGCTTGGGCTAGTAGGGACCGCCGCCACCAGCGCCACCGGTGGCCCGGGGCTGGAGGTCGACCGACAGGTCGTCGACGAAGTGGTGGACCTCGGTCTCCCAGACCACGCTGATGCCCACGGCCACGTAGAGCTGGTCGGCGCCCTCGGGGGTGGTCCACTCGAACCCGTAGCTCTGCCAGCCCTCGGTCTGGTGCAGGGGCTCCCGGATCCCGGCCACCTGCCCATCCTGGCTCGTGCCCGCCGACCCGTTCTCGCTGCGGGGGAAGCTGTCCTCCTCTGTCGGCGGATCGCTGCCAAGGTAGAGGACCAGGTCGGTGATGTGGTTGAAGCTCTCGCTCTGGCTCCACGCCTGGGCTTGGACCGTGGCGTCGTAGGTGGCCTGCGGGGACACCTCGACAGGCCGGACGATCCAGATCGTCCCGTCGTCCTGGCTCCCGTCGATGGCCAGCCGGACAGAGCGCTCACCGCTGGTGGCCTGCTCGTCGGACAGCTCGATCGACCACGCCACCTTCTCACCGGGACGGTTGGGATCGTCGGGTACCTGGCTGTCCTTCTCCCAGGCCGAGAGGTCCTCCTCGAACCGGTCGAGGATCTGCACCGGCTGGGCGCCGGTGTCGCCGGCGCAGCCTGCCGACAACGCGGCGACCACCAAGACGGCGGTCATGAGCCAACGTGCGGGCATCGCCCGTGCAAAGCGTGCACGACACAAGAGCCCCACGGTCCCCGGTATCGCAGCCACCATCGCCGCCGGCCCGGTCCGCAAGGTTTTGGATGACCTCCGGTGTGCAGGCCTTGATGGAGAGGACCCTCTCCGGTCTAGGGTTGGAGATCGCCCGGGGCGATATCACCAGCCAGGACGACCTCGACGCCGTCGTGAACGCCGCCGATCTCGAGGCCCGCCTCGAAGACCAGGGGGTCGACCGATGACCGCGGTCCACGGCATCGACTTCTCCGGCGCCCAGGACGCCGGCGACCACATCTGGATCACCCGAGGCCGGCTAGACGGCGGCATCCTGCGGGTCCACGATGTGCTGCCGGCCGCCGAGTTGACCGGCGGCGGTCAGGAGCGGGACACCGCCATGGTGGCCCTGCGACGCCTGATCACCGGGTCGGGGCGGGGCGCCTTCGGCATCGATGCCCCGTTCGGGCTGCCAGCCAAGCTGGTCAAGACCGACGGTTGGCACGCCTTCGCCGCCGGGTTCGGAGACCGGTTCCAGGACCCAGAGGCCTTCCGGGAGGCCTGCCAGGCCGCCGGCGACGAGGAGCTGCGTCGGGTCACCGACGACGAGACCGGCACGCCGATGTCCCCGTACAACCTCCGGGTCTACAAGCAGACCTACCACGTCATCCGCGACATCCTGGCGCCCTTGGCCGAGGAGCGCGCCGCTCGGGTCTTGCCCGTCGACGACCCGACGCCCGGTCACCCGTGGCTCCTGGAGGTCTGCCCGGCGGTCACCCTCGGGGAGGAAGGCATCCAGGAGACCTACAAGGGACACGGTCCCGACCGCCGCGAGGGACGGCTTCGCTTGCTGCGCCAGCTCGAGGCCCTGCACTCCATCTCGCTGCCCTCCCGGGACCTGCGCGCCCGGATCCTCAAGGATCCGCACGGCGACGCCCTGGACAGCCTCGTCGCCGCCCACGCCGTGGCTCGCAACGTCTCGGATCCCTCCCGCCTGGTCCCACGCGGTCAGGGCCCCTACAAGCTCGAGGGCTACGTCTACGTGTGACCCGAAGGCCTGGGTCCTCTCAGCCCGGAGGGCTCGGCCGAGCCCCTGAGGATGGCAACGCTAGGTCGCCGGCTTGCTCGACGGCCGCATGGAGCGCCTGGCGCATGGCCGACGCCGAAGACCATCGATCGCCGGGCCGGTCGGCCAGGGCGCGGTCGAGCACCTCCTCGACGCCGGCCGGGAGCGCGCGAGCGCTGCACCGGCGACCCAGCAGCCCCACCGCGTAGAGATCGCTGCGAGGCGTGGCGATCCTCCCCTGACGTTGCTCCGGGGCCATGAAGGCCGGCGTGCCCCGCACCAGGTCGCCCTCGGACAGGTCCACGGTGAGCCCTCGCTGGCGTCGGGCGGTCCCGAAGTCGGCCAGCTTGGGCTGGCCGGTGTCGGTGAGCAGGATGTTGGCGGGCTTGAGATCGCGATGGACGATCCTCTGCTCGTGGATCGCCTCGAGGCCGGCCAGGATCCCGTCCAGGACCTCGATCATCTCCCCGGGTGCCAACGAGCCCTTGGCCTCGAGCCGGTCGTGCAGCGAGCCCGCAGCCAGGTGCTCGGTGACGAGCAGCGAGGCCCCAGGTCGCGCGATCACGTCGTGGACCGTGACGACGTTGGGATGGGTCAGCGCGCCGGCCACCCGTGCCTCGTGGAGCACGGCCTCCCGGTCCTCGGGGCTGTCGTGGATCACCTCCTTGATGGCGACATCCCGCTCAAGGAGCTGGTCCCAGGCCAGGAACGAGCGGCCCGAGCCACCCCGGCCCAGGAACTGCAGGATCCGGTAGCGACCCTCCACGAGATGGCCCGGGTGGAGCACCCCGCCAGCGCCCGTCGTCGCCAGGTTGCGAAGGATCTCGGCGGTGCCCTCGTCGAGCTCGATCTCCTCGCGCAAGCGGGCCAGCTCACGATCGGTGGCCGGGTCGCCGCCTTCCAGGAGGACCTGCCGGATCCCGGCCTCGTAGGCGGCGATCGAGGCTTGCCGGTCGCCGGGCACCGGGAGATCGTAGATACGGGCAGCGCACCGGTCGACGGTGTCCCGGAACCCCTGGGTCAACAACACCACGCTGCCCAGGATCAACAGATCCCCACCCGCCAGCAGGCCTCCCTCGGCGCCACCGAACGCCCGGTCGACCAGGTGCACCCCGCTCAAACCGACGAAGAGCAAGGCCGTGCCGATCATCCACCGGGCCGCCCGCCGGCGGGCCGCCAGAGAAAGATCCAGGATCCGGTGACGGAGCAACGCCATGGAGACCGACATCCCGAAGAACAACCACCGCAAGGCCGTCCCCGAGCTCGTCGGCGGCAGCCAGCCCGGCCGCGACAACCCAGCCACGACACCCAGGTCGATCAAGGCATCCCAGAGCTGGTCGGCCCGCACGAGGAGCAAGACCACCGCACCTGCGACCAAGCCACCGGCGATGAGCATGCGTTGCTCCCCGAACCGATCCCGGTAGATCCACACGGCGCCCGCCAGGCTCCCGAGCACAGCCAGGGCTGGGACCAGCAGGACCAACTGCTCCCCCCCAGCCAACGGCGCCACGCCGGGGGCGGGTCGCCGGGCCAGGTGGGCAGCGACCATCACGACCCGGGGCCAGGTCGGGATGGTGGCCACGCACAGGGCCGGGAACAGGGCGCTGTACGCCGCGCTCTCCTCGTCGTTCAGGATGCCCCTGAGGACGTGAAGGAGGACCACCGTGGAGATCGTCGAGGTCGCCACGGCCCACCCCCGCCCGCCCCACAGAGAGGGCCTGTGGGCGAGCTCCGGTGGCTGGAGCCAGGGGGTGGTCGCCAACATGGCCAAGCTGGCGATCCCCACCAGGCATAGGGCCCACGGTCGGTGGAGCCGGTTGCGTCGGGGGAAGATCGACGCGAAGTAGTAGAGGATGAACGGGTCGAGGAACGCGAACACGCTGGCCAGCCGGAAGAGCACCAGGCCTTGCGAGGGATCCTCCAGGGTCGCCCGGAACGCCTCGACACCCTGGTTGCCGGCGATGAGCAGGAGGAAGAACGCCAGGAACTGGTTGGCCGGCCGGTTCGGCCTGCCAGCTAGGATGAACGCGGCGAACCCCGCGCTGATCAAGCTTGCTGCTGCTTTGAAGTAGACATCGAGCAGGCGCCTACCTCCCCCGATGGAGGCATACCCTACCGCGGCATGAGTGTTACGCCGGCGCTCAGCCGGGCCTGCCAGGGTGGCCTGATCCAGCGCCAGGGGGCCGCCGTTCTATCCAGCGGACCCGGTGTCCGGGGCGACGGTCCGATAAGCATGCCACAAGGCCTAAAGGGTCTCGAGGCCACGGTTCGATGACGTCTCGGCTAGCCTTTAGGGCCCGGGGCGGTTGGTGACACAACCATGACCGGCCAGGACCGCGCCAGCATGCACGCCCTGGGCATCGCCGCGCTGGTCGTCACCGGGCTGCTGGCCGGGGTGCTCGTCGTCCTGGCCGTCCCCGGTCAGACCTACGATACCGTGGGCCTGATCGCCAGCGGCGACCGGGCCTACGAGATCCCGCTCTCCCAGGACCGGGTCCGGTTCAGCTTGCAAGGCGCCGATCAGGCCACCTCCGAGGCCGGGTTCGCCCTCTACGATCCCGACGATGGCTTCTTCGGTTACTTCGAGCTGTCCGGCAAGGGCGACAGCGTCGACGTCATGGCCGACAAGGACGGGCGGTGGGTCGTCCTCGTCAACGACGCCCAGGCGGCCCATCTCAGCGTCGAGGTCGCCGTGGAGCCCGGCGAGCAAGCCAGCCAACAGGCTGCTTTGACGCCGATCGAGGTCCGGACCTTCGACCGGACCGTGGCCCGACAGGACAGCGGCCCCTTGGACGCCGAGCTGGCCCTCCGGTTGGACCAGCGACCGGCCATGGCCATGACCGAGTACCATGGCCAGGCCGAGGACCTGCATATCGTGGCCAAGAGCCCCGAAGGGATCGTCCACGAGGTCCGCGATGGCCAGGCCAACGCCTCCGAGGCTGCCCCGGACACGCCAAGCCTGACCAACCGCCTGGTCCCGGCCAACCTGGCCGCCGGCACCTACACCGTCCGCGCCACCGCCGACGCGTTCTCCGGCGAGATCCGGTTCGTGCACAAGGTCTACGACCGGGGGGAACCCCTGATCCAGCCGATCCAGCGCATCGACACCGACCAGCCCCTGGACACCATCCTTGAGGAGGGCAGCGTCGTGGCCGAGATGGCGGAGATGGAGGCGATGCGGCTGCACAGCCAGGGCGCCGGCCAGTTGCTCTTCGCGGCCGAGGAGCACACCCGGGCGCAAGTGCTCGTCTACAACGCCACGGACAGCGTGATCGCCAGCATCGACCTGGGCGCCGGTCCCGGCGGCAACTTCGACTGGGAGCAGGACAACCGGTCCGAGAACGCTTCGGCGGAGGCGGCCACGCTCCGGTTGTGGGCCCAAGGGACCTACACCGTGGTCGCCCGCGAGATCTACGGCAGCGGCGACCAGGTCCACGTCGTCCTCCCCGGCATCGACGACGCCGAGCCGGGTATGAGCCTCACCCTCCAGGAGACCAAGATCCAACTGGGCGGCCCATCCTCGATGGAGCGGTCCGGCCGGGAGACCATCGGGATCCACGGCGGGCTGGTCGAGGTCACCGCCCAGGCCTCCGACCAGGCCCACCTGACCACGACGGTCGACGTGGACGGACCCCATGGGCCTGTCTACGAGCACCGGTCGTCGGCGGGGGTCGCCGGTGCCGCCGTCGATCAGGAACGCCAAGAGCACCCGGCCAACTTCACCGCCGGCCAGCACGAGATCGCATGGAGCACCAGCGCGCCCACCGGGTCCATCGAGGTCACGTTCACCAGTTTCCACGGGTGATCGCGCTCGAACCATCCCGTCGTAGCGGTCCCACCTTCCTTGCGCCTGCCGCGAAACGACGCCTACTTCAACCCCATCCCGGAGAGACAGGCCCAGGATGCACATGACACGGGGGACTGGACAACCGCTGTGCCCGAAAGGGTTTAATAACGCAAGACGACCGAGTGGTGTGTCCCGCACCAACACCGAGGACGTGGCCGCCCAACTTCGCGAGCACGCCTCGAACCACACCACGCTGCTTGCCCTGAAGCGTGACCTACCCCGATTGCCCACCGACGGGCCCGCCGACCAGGGTCTCTACATGGACGCCCAGGAGGTCCCGGGCATGGTCGTCAACGGCGAACTCCGGGTCTCCGTGGCTCGGCTGATCAGCGTGGGACACGACGGCACGCACAAGCTGGTCGGCCAGATCCAGGCCACCCGCGTGCTCGATCATCCTCTCGAGACCTGGTCGATGCGTTTCTACGTCCACGTCCACCGCTTCTTCGCCACCCACGAGGTGGACCACCAGGAACAATGGTTCGTCCGGGTCCTCGAGCAGCACTACCGCAACGGGGGCGACCAGGTCGCCCTGGAACCCGCCGTCGAAGCCTAGCTTCCCCTGAACCCGCAGACGTGGCAAAGACCGTCAGACCAGGGATCGGTGGATGCGGGTCACCCACGATCGGCGACGGAGGCACCCCCTCCGCGGTGGGCCTGACCCCGCATCCCGCCTTCCCACCCCGACCGGCCCGTGATCACCCCGCGCTTCCGAGGACGCATGTTCACCACCCTGATCCTGCTGGCCCTGTTCCGCTCGCTTCGCGCCTGAGGCCACCCTCGCTGGCCGGATCTTCCCCTGAGGCCGCCGTGGCTGGCCTAACCTTTTGTAGCCCGCCACCTGATGCCGGACCATGCGCGCACCCACGGCCCTGACCATCGCCGGCTCCGACTCCGGCGGCGGTGCCGGCATCCAGGCCGACCTGAAGGCCATGGCCGCCGTCGGCGTCCACGGCGCCTCGGCCATCACCTGTGTGACCAGCCAGAACACCGAAGGTGTCACCCGGGTCGACCCGCTCCCGATCGAGGGCCTCCTGGAGCAGATCGACGCCGTCCTCGACGACCTGGAGGTCCGCGCCGTCAAGACCGGCATGCTGCACAGCCCCGAGGTCGTCGAGGCCGTGGCCGACCGGCTGGCCGACACGGAGCTACCCCTCATCGTCGACCCGGTCATGGTCGCCACCAGCGGCGACGCCCTCTCCGAGGGGGACCTGCCGGCCGCGCTCGACAAGCTCGCCGAGGTGACCACCCTGATCACCCCCAACGTCGACGAGTTAGCGCTCTTGACCGGGCACGACGTCGACACTCTCGAGGCGGCCCGCAAGGCCGGCAAGGCACTACGCGATGACGGCTGGACCGCGGTCCTGGCCAAGGGGGGCCACCTGGGCATCGACCAGGCCACCGACCTCTTGATCACCGACGGCTCGATCCACGAGCTGGCCTACCCCCGGGCCGACGGGACCTTCCACGGCGCCGGCTGCCACTACGCCAGCCTGATCGCCGGCTTGGTCGCCCGGGGCCACGGCGTCACCCAGGCCGTCGTCGAGGCCAGGGCCCGCATGCACCGGGCGATCCAG
>CAZBKU010000008.1:16511-26773 GCA_964492585.1 uncultured Thermoplasmatales archaeon
CTTCACTGTACCGATGCCGATCTCGGGGTGGGGGATTGAAACGCGTGTGGACCGTCCGGCCCGCATGCACCGGGCGATCCAGCGTGCCTACGTCGTCGGCCGGGGCCCCAAGGTCCTGGACGCGGTGGAGACCGTCGAGCCCGGCGCCCCGGAAGGTGCCCGTCTGTCGGCAGCGGCCTGGCGCATCGCGGCCGAGCTGCCCATCGAGCTCGTCCCTGAGGTCGGGATCAACCTGGCCTACGCCACCGAGGGCGTCACGCGGCCCGAGGACGTCCTGGGGCTGACCCGGCGGATCACGCGGACACCCGAGGGGCCCTCGGCGCCGGGCCCGGTGGCCCGCGGTGCCTCGGGTCACGTCGCCCGGGTCCTGTTGGCCGCTCGCGACCTCCAACCGGGCACGAGCGCGGCCATGAACCTGGCCTACCACCCCGACCACGTCGAGGCCGCCAGGACCGCCGGCCTGCGCGTGGCCAGCTTCGATCGCGACCACGAGCCCCCGCACGCCGGTTCCAGCATGTCCTGGGGGACCAGCGAGGCGATCAAGGCGGCCGACGGCCCCATCGACCTGGTCGTCGACGACGGCGGCAAGGGCAAGGAAGCCATGATGCGTCTCTTGGCCAGCAGCCCAGCCTCGCTCAAGACCCGCGTGGACGCCATCGCCCAGGTCCTGTGAGCTCGTGTTCCAGCTGGGCCCGCTCCGGTTCGACCCGGTCATCATCGGGGCCACGATCGTGGTCGGCGCCCTGGCCGTCGGATCCGTCTACGTGCTGCGCGACGTGCTCGTGACCGCGCCCGAGATGGCCTTCCCGTTGCTTTTCACGGTGCTGATCGGCGGGATGCTGATCGTGGCGTGGCTGTACCGCCGAAGGGCCAGCTGACCCCGGTCCCTTGGGTCAGGTCCCGTCGACGCCAAGCTCCCGGAAGTCTTCCCGGAGATGCCCGACCATGTCGGGGTCCCAGCCGAGCTCGTCGACCGCCCGCTGGGCGGAGACGGTGTACGGGATCTCGAGCTGCTCGATCAGCTCCCGGGACAGCGGGGGGACCTTGCCCATCAGGTGGTAGGGCACCTGCAGGACGGTGGCCCCGGCCTTGGCCACGCCAACGGAGACCCGCCGGTCGGGGACCGGGATCCCGGAGGCCTCCTCGAAGACGTGCAGCAGTTGGTCGAAGGTCAGGTTCTGATCGGCCAGGATGTAGGGGCCCTTGCCCTTCTCCACGGCGGTGATGACCCCGTCGATGGTGTCCTCGACGTGGACGAAGGGGCTCGGGTTGTCGCCCCTCATGCTCCAGAGCTTGCCGTCGACGTAGCCCCGGAGCAGCGCGTCGAACTCGCCGTCCAAGCCGAGCACGACGCCGGGCATGGGAAGCACGGTCCGCATGGAGCCGGCGTTCTCCTCGACCAGGACGTGGGCCTTGTGCTTGGTCTCCTCGTAGAGGGATTTGTACTCGGGGTAGCGGCCCTGGTGGACCCGCTCCTCGGTGTACAACCCGGCCGGCGTCGGCCCGATGGCCGCCACCGAGGAGAGGTGGCAGAAGGTCCGGGCCCCGGCGTCCTTGGCGGCCTCCAGCACGTGCCGGGTCCCGTCGATGTTGGTCGCCTTGAACAGCTCGGCCTTCTTGGATGGGACCCCGTAGGCCACCCAGGCCGCCCCGTGGATCACGATGTCCGTGTCCTCGGGGATGCGTTGCCCTCGACGACGTCGCACCCCAGCTCGGCCAGGTGCTGGCCCCTGGAGGCATCACGGGTCAAGGCGGTGACCTCGGCACCGGCATCGGTGATCCGGCGTGCGATCCCGGTCCCGATGAAGCCTGTGCCGCCGGTCAGGTAGACGTGTTGGCCGTCCCAGAACGCTCCCATGGAACCCTGCAACGCCTCGGGCCGTTAAAAGCTCGGAGGTCGGCGACGTCGTCGAGCGCCGGTCGGCCCTTGAGACGCATCGCGGCTGGCGGCCCCTGGGATCCTGGGTCCTCAGAGCACGACCTCGGTCCCCGGGTCGGCCTCTCGGGAACCGACCTCGAAGGCCGTGGCCCCGTCGTCCCTCCAGCTGCCCACCAACGCCCCGTCCTCCCAGAGCCGGAGCTCGCTCGTCGCCCGCTTGGTGTTGTGGCAGTGGCTGGCCTCCCCGTCGGGGTCCGTGTACCGGACCGCGACCCGGTGGTCGCTGGTGATCTCACCGGCCACCCGGAAGCCTCGGGTGCTGGCATCGAACCGGTAGCGGTCCAGCTCGAAGGCCCCACGGTTGCGCAACACGTTGCGGAAGGCGATCGTCTGCCCCTCGTGCCGGACCAAGACCACGGTGACCGGTGGGGAGGTCCACGGTCCCACCGGCGGCTGGGCCGTGATCGCCTCCCAAGCCAGCCCATCGACGCGGTTGCCATGCGCCCAGGCCCACGTATCGGCGTGCTTGTCGCCCCAGACGTGCCCGAGCTGCCCAGGGGCGGCCTCGAGCACGAGCTGCTCCTGGTCGACCTGGATCGTACCGGAGACGTGCAGGTCCGGGCAAGGCGTGGCCACCTTGCTCTTGGGCGCGGGCAACCGGTAGGCCCAGCGCGGCAGATGCCAGAAAGGTTCCCCCGTGGCCTGCCAGGCCAGCTCCCAACCGATGGGATCGACCCATCCCCGGGCCCCGTCGGCGTCCAACCGGCCCCCGGGCACCTCTACCCCGAAGGGCTCACCGATCATCGTCAGCCGATCGATCGGCCAGGAGGCCTTCCGGGGGGTCACGGAGCCGGCCTGATCGACGATGGCCCAGAGCTCGGCCACCGCCTGACCCGCGTCCAACGCGGTCAAGGTGTAGCGAAGCCACGCGCTGGCCTGGGCCTCGACCAGGTTGGCCTTGAGGTACCAGACCTCGTAGAAGCCAGACTGGCCACGCCAGCGGGGCCGCAGGGCCTCGAGCCGATCATCCGCCATGCCGCGGGCTGGGATGCTCTGGCTCAGGTATCAACGTCCCGGTGTCGACCAGCTCAACCGTCCTGGAACACCAAGAGCGAGCGTCCGATGCCGAGGATGGTCCCGGGCTCGAGCTCGCCGGCACCGCCGAGCTCCAGGGGCTCCCAGTCGACGTACGTCGGCCGGTCCGAGGCCCGCACATCGAGGATCCGGAACACGTCGTCATCCCGGAAGATCTCGGCGTGTTTCCCGGCAGCGTAAGGGTCATGGGGCAGGGAGACCTCCACCGATGGGTCGCTGCCGATCAGCCAGCCCCTGCCACCGGCGACCTCCTCAAGGTCCAGCGGGAAGGTGGTCCCCTGGCCGACACCGTGCACGAGGACCAGGCGGGGTCCGTCGTAGGAAGGGGTCGGTTGGACCCAGGGAGGGCGGTCACCGTTGGTGCCCGGCGAAGGGCTGTGCCCGTTGGCTCCAGGACCCGATCGGACCTCCCCGAAGGTGGCAAGCTCCTGGAGGATCTGGGCGGCCCGGAACAAGCCTGCTTGGGAGACCCTGTAGAGGTTGCTGACGTGGTCGTCTCGGGAGGTCCGCTCGATCGTCACCAGGCCGGTGTCGGCCAGTTGGTTGAGATGGTGTCGGATACCTTGGTGGGTCAGGGTACGATCCGGCCTCCCGGAGCCCCCGGACGGCCCTGGCGTCACGTCGAGGTCCTTGATGCCCTTGGGATCCCGGAGCTCGGTGAGAAGCTGGAGCCGTGTAGGGTATCCGAGAGCTCGGAACACTGGCGCGATGTCATCCATCATCCCGGATCACCTGTTGACCCCCTAGACCGGGCGACTAGAGGGTCGCCCACCGTTTGACGGTGAGGCCTAGGCTCCTAGCGGTGGATCGACCGCGAGCCGAGCCGGCACCATAAGCTATACGGCCGGCGGTCCATGGAACGCGCGTGACGGTGGAGGACAGCGAGCCAGGGTCACACGGGTCGGACACAACCGACCAGATCCAGGCCCGTATCGAGATCCCTTCCAGCCATCTTGGTGTCGCTCCTCCCCCGGTGGTCGTCCACCTCCGCCTGGCACCCCACCTGGAGGGCTGGTTGATCTACCTGTGGAACAGGGAGGGGGTCCAGGAGTCGCTGTTGGCCTGGCTTGGCAAGTACCTGGACCTCGAGCCCGTCAACCACGGGACCAACCGGCCAAGGCTGGTGACCGCCGTGACATCCGAGCTGCCTGAGGCGTGGCGCCCGCTGGTCGAGGAGCTCAGCGTCGAGCTGATGGTGTTCGATCCGGCAGGTAAGATCAACCTGAACCTCCGGGGGCGCCGGTCGGCCCTTCGAGGGTTCCTCGACGTGCTAGGGGCGACCGGGACCTCGGCCGAGGATGCGACAGAGGTCCACGGGATCGGACCGGTCGAAGACGCGGAAAAGATCCTGACCGATCGGCAACGCGAGGTCCTCATGTACGCTATCTCAGCCGGCTACTTCCAGGTGCCACGGAAGCTTGGCCTCAAAGACCTGGCTGAGCAGCTCGAGATGAGCGAGGGCGCCCTCTCCGAGCTCTTGCGGCGCGCCGAGGGTCGCGTCCTCACGTGGTTCTTCGACCAGGAGGTCGGCATGGGATCACCGATGCAGCCGCCGGCCGAGCGCGGAGGGGAGAGATGACCCGGAACCCACCGCGGCCGCACCCCCTCAGGCATCCCGGCCTGGAGCCCCACAGGCTAGCCGATCCAACCATCCCCGCAGGTGAGAGTCCAAGATGACCGACGAGGAACGACGCGACGACGCGGCCGACCAGGACGTTGGCCCAGACGATGACAGGAACCCTGGGACAACCGGGCACAAGAAGCTCCGGCAAGATCACGAGGTCTCCTTCCCGCTGATCGCCGTGGGCGCCTCAGCTGGTGGCCTCGAGGCCCTGGAGGACTTCGTCGACGCGCTTCCCTCGGAGCCGGGCTTGGCCGTGGTGATCCTCAGCCACGGGGAGCGCTCACGTGAGAGCCACCTGGCCGATATCCTGGGCAAGCACACAGAGATCCCCATCGAGACGGTGTCCGATGGCCTGACCCCCGAAGCCAACCGGATTTACGTCTGTCCCGTCGGCGTCCCCATCGAGATGGTCGATGGCGCGTTCCGTCTGGTCGAGGAGGACGCCGCGACCGAGCACCCCATCGACCGCCTGTTCCGGTCGATGGCCGACGACCAGGGAAGCCGCGTCGTCGGCGTGGTCCTCTCCGGAGCCCTGTCCGACGGGACCCTTGGCTTGCGCGAGATCCACGGTCAGGGCGGGTTCACCTTCGCCCAGGAGGAGGCCACCGCCGCGTTCCCGGACATGCCGGGCTCGGCCATCGCGTCCGGGTGCGTGGACGTGGTCGACTCGCCAGCCGGCATCGCCGAGCAGGTGCTCCGGATCGGCCGGGAGCCCTTGGTCTCCCAGGCCCGGCCCGACGCCGAAGCCCAGGAGCTCAGCGAGGCCGACCTGGACGAGATCTTCGCCCTGGTCGAGGAGGCCACCGGGGTCGACTTCTCCCGGTACAAGCGGTCGACGATCCTGCGTAGGATCCATCGACGGATCGTGGCCACGGGCGCCAACGATGCCAGGGCGTACATGGACCTGCTCCGCAACGATCCCGAAGAGCCAGGACGCCTTCACGACGACAGCCTGATCCACGTCACTGGGTTCTTCCGAGATCCCGAGATTTACGACGCGCTGGAGGAGCTCGTGTTCCCCGAGCTTGTCGAGGAGGGCGAGGACAGCCAGCCGATTCGTGTCTGGGTCCCGGGCTGTTCCACCGGAGAGGAGGTCTACTCTCTGGCCATCGCCCTCCAGGAGCATCTGCAGCGAGAGGGGGTCAGCCGGGAGGTCCAGATCTTCGGCACCGATATCTCGGAGACCGCCATCGACGCCGCCCGGGAGGGACGCTACCCGAAGAGCATCGAACAGGATGTGTCCCGGGGTCGTCTCCAACAGCACTTCGTCGAGGAGGAGGGCGGCTACAGGATCCGGGAGACGGTACGGAACCGGTGCATCTTCGCCCGGCAGGATGTCGCCCGTGATCCACCGTTCTCCTCGATCGACCTGGTCAGCTGCCGCAACCTCTTGATTTACATGGATCCCACGCTCCAGGAGCGCGTGGCCGCCACGCTCCACTACGCGCTCAAAGAGGACGGGGTCCTCGTCCTCGGATCCGCCGAGAGCGTGCAGCGCTTCAACCGCTTGTTCCACCAGGTCGATCCCGGCCACCCGGTCTATCGACGGTCGGACGTCGAGACCCCAGCCCTCGGTCACCAGCCCATGCCCCCCCGGAGCCGTCCGTCCCCCGCAGGGGGACCCGGGAAGGCCTACGGCTCTCGCAGCGAGCTGGATCTTCGGCGGGAGGCCGACGAGCTGGCGTTGGAGGCCTATGCGCCCCCAGGCGTCGTCATCGACGAGAACTACGAGATCCTCCAGTTCCGCGGGGACACCGGGCTCTACCTGTCCCCGTCGGAGGGTCAGGCCAGCTTGAACCTCATGCGGATGGCTCCCCAAGCCATTGCCATGACGGTCCGGCACCTCGTCGAGACGGTCCAACGCACCGACGAGTCAGCCACCGATCAGCGCGTCCGGTTCGAGAGCCACGGCCGAGAGCGGCTGGTCGATCTACGGGTGGCCCCCGTCCCCGCTCGACGGGACGCTGCCCGGGCCTACCTGGTCTCTTTCGAAGAGGCCGAACCGGAACCCAGCAGGACGGAGACCGGCGACCAGGGGACCCGTGGGGTCGTCTCCAAGCTGTTCTCGGCCCTCTCCGGCGACGATGGCGGGGCCTCGGCACGGGCTCAGCAGCTCGAGAAGGAGCTCGAGTCCACCCGTGACCACCTCCAGACGGTCGTCGAGGAGTACGAGGCCACCACCGAGGAGCTCCGGTCAGCCAACGAGGAGACCCTATCCACCAACGAGGAGCTCCAGTCGACCAACGAGGAGCTGGAGACCGCCAAGGAGGAGCTCCAGTCGACCAACGAGGAGCTTTCCACCCTCAACGAGGAACTCCGGGAGCGCAACGAGGAGCTCCAGCGGCTCAACGATGACCTGGTCAACCTGCTGGCCAGCGTGAGCATCCCGATCGTCATGGTGGGATCCGATCTGCGGATCCGGCGGTTCACCCCACCGGCCGAGGACCTCATGAACCTCATCGACACCGACGTCGGACGGCCCCTGACCGACCTCAACCACCCCTTCCAGGAGGTCGATCTGGAGGCCAAGATCCTGGAGGTCCTGGACTCCCTCCAGGTCGTCACGGAGACGGTCGAGGACGAGGAGGGCCACCGGTACGAGCTGCGCGTCCACCCGTACCGGACCGCCGACAACAAGATCGAAGGGGCCGTGCTGGTGTTCCGGGCGGCCGGCTGAGACCGCCTGCCTCCCCACCGGACCCCCCTGGGGCCTCACAGGTCCGCAAGCGCCGCTTCGCCGGCCTCGGCGTCCTCGCAGGACAACGCCAGCCGGACCGCACCGCCGGTCCCTCCGACGGTGACGTAGCTGGCCTCGATGTTCACGCCTGCAGCGCCAAGGACGTTGGCCGCACGGCCCAGCGCGCCGGGCTCGTTGGGGACGTCGACCAGGAGGGCCTTGCGGATATCCATGGTGTAGCCGGAGGCCTGCAGGGTCGTCTCGGTGGCCTCCGGGTCATCGGTGACGATGTGCGCGATACCCACCCCGTCGTGCCCGACGGCACCGATCCCTAGGATGTTCACGTCCTCCTTGCCCAGGACCTGGGCCAGCTTGCCCAGCTCCCCGGGACGGTTGATCAGCTCCACCACGAACTCCGTCGCGCGGCTGGTTGCCAAGGCCATGACTTCCCTCGTGCTACTATGTGTCGTGCTCCCACATATGGCTGTTGTCCCGACGCTCATCGGAGCGACGCTACGCCTGGCCGACCACCAACCTTAGGCCCCCCTGCGCTGCTTGTCGGCCGGTGCCACCATGGAAGCTCAGGAGCCCAGCTGCCATCTCGACCGCTTGACGGACCTTGGCGATGCCCGACCAACCCTGATCGAAGGCCTCCCTGGCCTGGGCCTGGTAGCGGCCATCGCCGTCGATCAGATCACCGAACAGTTGGAGCTGGAGCACCACGGCAACATCCGCTCCGGGGACTTCCCGCCGGTGGCCACGTTCGAGGGAGGCCGGGTGGTGGACACCGTCCGGGTCTACGCCGGCCAGGATCCCGACGTGATGACCCTGAAGAGCGCGATGCCCGTGCCCCAAGGGGCCTATGAGGCGCTCTCCCGGTGTGTGCTGGGCCAACTGGCCCAGGAGTTCCGTCGGGCGATCTTCCTGGTGGGTACGCCTGCCCAGAGCGAGGAGGAGCTGGGCGAGGTCGTGGGCGTGGCCACCGACGAGGCCCAGGTGGGTGAGCTGAAGAAGGCCGGGGTCGAGGTGTCCCAAGGCAGCGGTCTGATCGGCGGACCCACCGGCGCACTGCTGGAGGGCTGCTACCACCAGGACATCCCGGCCATCGCCCTGGTCGTCAAGGCCCATCCCCAGCTGCCGGACCCCGGCGCGGCTCGGTCGTTGATCGAGGACGCCCTGGAGCCCCTGGTCGACTTCGACATCGACACCACCGAGCTCCAGGAACAGGCCGACGAGATCCAAGAGAAGCTCCAGCAGGTTGCCAAGCAGTACCGCCAGATGCAGCAACAGGGAGCCAGCCCGGAGCGCGGCGACCCGCAGTCGAGCATGTACGCCTGATGTGCACGACGGGGACGGGTTTCGACCGGTGTGAGAGAACCCCCTTAAGCGTGCGACCAGCGACGAACACGCACGCGGTCTGTCGCTCCGCGGAGGTTCCCCCATGCCTGCATCTGCCCAGACCCCCGGTAACCCTGGCCCAGGCCTCGTGGCCATCCTATCGCTTGCCCTGATCGCCACCCCCCTGCTGGCCGGCTGCACCACCCCAGAGACCCCTGGCGGGCCCCCGTCCGACGAGGCGGGCCATGGCTCCGGGGACCCAGCCGGCGACGATCAAGGCGGCGACCCTGGAGACCCGGTCGGCGACGCTGAGGCTGCCGGCGGGGATCGGACCCCCGACGGCAACGAGACGACGATGCCCCAGCGCAACGATACGATGTGGGTCGGTGCCTGGCTTGGGGCCTGGCCCAACAGCCAGAACCAGGCGCTGGCCCAGTTCAACCAGCACGCTGGTGAGCGCCTGGCCGTCGTCAACATCCTGCTCTCCTGGAACACCTCGTTCGACTCCGTCCGGCCCACCCTGGATCACGTCGCCTCGGCCGGTGCTCGGCCGCTTCTGACCTGGTCCCCCGACGGGTTGAACACGACCCAGATCGCCGACGGGTCGACCGAGGTCCACCTCGACACGAACGAGACCATGACCCTGGATGCCTACATCGAGAGCTTCGCCCAGGGCGTCTGCTCGTTCTCGGCGCACACCGGGACCCATGTCCTGATCGAACCCATGGCCGAACCCAACGGGAACTGGCACGCCTGGAGCATCGGTTACACCGGCCAGGGCCCCGGACAGGGCGCCAACGCTTCGGGCAACCAGACCGACGGGAACACCTCAGGCGAGCCGGTGACCGGCACCGACGAGCCGGAGCAGCCGAACACCAACGCCAGCTACCAGGAGGCCTGGCAGCACCTCCACGAGCGGTTCACCGAGACCTGCCCCGACGGAGCCGCGTTCATCTGGACCATCAACGGGGTCAGCAGCGGACCCGGGACCTCCTACATGGGCGCCTACCCCGGCGACCAGACCGTCGACAAGGTCGGCATCCGGGGCCTGAACCTGGGCGCCCACCAGCCCCAAGGCTGGTCCTCGTTCGGCGGGACCTTCGGCCATGCCTACTGCAACGCCACCAAGGCCACCGACCACGACGTCGTTCTGACCAGCGTCGGGTCGGTCGAGGAGGGTGGCGACAAGGCCCAGTGGATCGACGAGACGTTCCTCAACGCCTCCTCCCATGCCTGGCCCGAGGTCGAGGGCCTGGTCTGGTTCCACGACGAGATCACGCTGGATGACCAGCAGCTGGACGTCTCGGTCGGTTCCAGCACCGAGGCCTCGACCGCCTTCCAGGAGGCCATGGCACGGTTGCACAACGACGAGATCCCCGACGGCAAGCCGATGCCGTGCCCCGAGGACGGCTAGCGGACGCGAGGGCGCCAAGGGGCAGGGCATACGCCGGAAGCGACCGGACGATGACCGTTGGAAAGCAGAGGGAGCAGGGGTAGCAGAGGACCACCCTGTCAGTCTGCTGGGTCTCCGGGATCGGGGGGACAACCGGACGCCCCCGGGACCCCTTGTGTGGCTTCCTTGGTCCCTCCCGCTCGTCGTGTTCCTGATCCCGCCGGACCGTGACCAGGACCGTCACCGTCCCCTCTGC
>CAZBKU010000009.1:0-26290 GCA_964492585.1 uncultured Thermoplasmatales archaeon
GTCGAAGCGGTGGCCGCGCTCGGCCACGCGCTCGGCGTCGGCCGTGGCGGCCAGCGCCGACCGGACGGCCTGGCGCCGCTCCTTCTTGTTGATCTTCTCTTCGAGCTTCTTCTCCGCGGTGGGCGGGTGGGCGCGGCGGCCGCCCCGGACGTGGGGCGCGAAGGCCGCGCGTCGGCCCTGGGTCAGGCGCGGGACACGGGAGACACCCCGGCCCGGGCCCCAGCCCTCCACGGCGCGCCATCGCCCGGCCATGGGCGAGGCACCGTAGGGCTGGCGGCGGTTGGCTCGTGAGACGCTGACCGCCTTGCGGATGACATCGGGCCTGAACGGGGTGTCGAAGGCCCGGGGCAGCTTCACGCTGCCGGACGCGTTCCCGGACAGATCGTAGACGTTGATCTCCATCTTCAGGCCCCCTGTTTGCTCGCTGTGCTGATGTAGGTGATCTGTGGCTCCTCGACCTCGACGCCCTTGGTGTACCGGGCTGCATGCCGGAACGCGATGGCGCGCTTGGTCGGACCGGGGATGGTCCCGTGAAGGAGCACGTAAGCGTTGTTGACGTTACCGTAGTTCTTGAAGCCGCCCGCGGGGGTGACCTCGCTGCCGTCGTCCCCAAGCTTGAGGACGCGCTTGTTGTACTCGGTCCGCTGGTGGTAGCCCACCTGGCCGGGCATCGGGACCGAGGACCGGATGAACCGGGGCTGGAAGGGCCCCAGAGGCGAGGCGTCACGGCGGTTCTTGGAGTTCTTGTGGCTCTGGAGCTTGACGCCGTACCGTTTGACCGAGCCCTGCAGGCCCTTGCCTTTGGTGACGCCGGCCACATCGAGCATGGCGCCGGGCTCGCAGAACTCGTCGATGGTCAGGTCGGTGCCCAGGCGTTGGCCGGCTAGCTCGAGGCGGGCGGCCATGTCGCCCCCACCGACCCGGGCCTCCATGAGGTCCGGGGTCTTGCGGGGGATGCTGGACACGTGGTGCGGGCGGTTGAAGACGACCAGGCGAAGCTCGTCGACCTCGTCCGGGTCGAACGTGTCGACCGAGCCGCCGGGCTTGGAGTCTGTGTGGATACGTCGGCTGAGCTCGCGATCCAGGGTGACCGCCCAGACCTCGCCCATGGCCTTGAGCCCGTAGGACGTGTCCTTGTAGGCACGGACCGCGGCCACGCCCATCGGCGGGACCTCAAGGACCGTGACGGCCTCGCGGACCTCTTGTCCTGAGGTGGTGGACGTGGGACGGAAGTCGACCATCATGACGTGGGTCATGCCGGCCTTGAACCCTGAGAAGCCTTGGACGACGGGGTCTTCGAGGCCGTCGTCCTCAGGCCAGGATCGGAACCGAGCCAGCGCATGGGCTGACCGCTTGCGCGGAGAGTAGCCGTGCGATCCTCGTTTCGGATGATGCTTCTTCGGCATGCTGGATGCTCCCAGCGGTTGATGGAGCCGTGGATGATCGCGGGTGCGATCGAGGCTCTCGAGGTATCCCGGACCGCTTGTCACCGGGGTACCTGCCCACGTCCTCCCTGAGGACGGGGCCCGTACAGATGGGGCCACGCACCACCGACGACGGCGGTACGGGTACGCGAGCCGTAGCCCGCGCGATCTGACCGTGACGCCCACACCCCTGCAGAACCCTCGCGTCGTGCAGGCGTGAACGGGGATGCTCGCGGCATTGCCCCGAGGCGTCTGGTGCAGACCCCCTTGCGAGGTAGCGGCGACAAGAAAGGTATGGTATTTCAACCTATCGCCCAACCCCATCGTGAGTCGCTAGCATGGTTGGGGGGACCCTGCTTCCGGCACATCCAGGAGAGCTAGGGCCTAGCATGGTGCTCGCGTCCTCGTCGACCGGTCACCATCCGCCCGCTAGGAGACCCAAGCCGGGCCGCGGGCCTTTCGACTGGAGCCGATGGACGTGCCCGTCGGGCTGCGGCGATCAGCGCTGGCTGCCGTGCCGCCCCGGCGCCTCGGTCCGGGTTTCGGGCTGGTCGGTGACGTCGGTCACCGTGCTGGCCAGATGAAGGAGGGCGGTCCGGTGCTCCTGGCTGTGCATCCCTTGGACCAGCCGTCCAAGGGTCACCGCGCCGAGGCGTGGTGCCAGGCTGGTCAGGGCCTGGCAGAGGGCGTAGGTCTCGGGCAGGCCATGGAGCACGAGCAACGTTGAGAACGAATCGGCCAGGATCAGGTGGTCGGGCGCGATCTCGACGACCCCTGCCTGGGCCTCGGAGAGGGCCAGCAGGATCGCGTCGGGGTCGGGGGTCTCGACGAACACGGTGGCCGGGTTGGTGTGCGCCCACCCGGTCCTCACGGAGAAAGCGTCGACGTAGGCCAACCGGCCAGACCCCTCGGCATCGGTGGTGTCGACGCCGTGGCGGGCCAGGCGGGCCTGGAACTGGGGGGCGGCCTGATCGAAGAGCAGGGCGATGACCGGCTGGCCATCAGCCAGGGCCGAGGCGGCATGCCTCAGGGCTAAACCAGCCCCGGGTCCCTGAGGTCGGTCCAGAAGCAGGTGGAGGCCGGGCGAGGTAGGCATCACGGGGCCGGGCTCGACCACCTTGCGGTCCACAGGATGTCTCACACGTGCGCGTTATATGAGAAGGGGTGGGACGGGAAGAGGTCCCTTGGTCCCCTACGACGCTCTTCCCCTGCGGTCCTCGGCGGTCTCTGCGGTTCCCCGGTCTGCCGACCCTCAGGCTCAAGAGCTGGGCCCCCTTTGCCGGGCCGATGTCAGAGACCGTCCGGTTGGAGGTCAAGGACGCGATCGCCACGCTCACCCTGGACCGTCCCAAGGCGCTCAACGCCCTGAACCACGAGGTCATCGGCGAGCTCAGCCAACGCCTCGACGAGGTCGTCGAGCAAGGGGCCCGGGTGTTGGTGATCACCGGCGAGGGCAAGGCGTTCGTCGCCGGCGCGGACATCGGCGAGATGCAGGACATGGGTCCCCAGGAGGCCCGCGACCACGCCCGGGCCGGCCACGAGCTGGTCCGGCGCATCGAAGGTCTGTCCATCCCGACGATCGCCGGGGTCAACGGGTTCGCGCTCGGCGGCGGCCTCGAGCTGGCCCTGGCCTGCGATCTCAGGATCGCGGGGTCCGATGCCGTCTTCGGCCTGCCCGAGGTCACCCTTGGTGTGATCCCGGGCTTCGGTGGCACCCAACGCCTCTCCCGCCTGGTCGGCTTGGGCCCCGCCCTGGACCTGATCCTCACAGGCCGCAAGATCGATGCCGAAGACGCCTTGCGCCTGGGCCTGGTCAGCCAGGTCGTCGAGCCTGACGAGCTGCTGGGACGGGTCTACGAGACCGCCGAGACCATCGCCAGCAACGGTCCGGTGGCCATCGAGCTGGCCAAGGAGGTCACCCGCCGCGGCTACGATGGTAGCCTGCAGACCGGTGACGCCTTGGAGGCCGAGGCCTTCGGGGCCTGCTTCGGGACCGAGGATCAGACCGAAGGCATGACGGCGTTCCTCGAGAAACGCGAGGCCGCGTTCAAGGGCAGGTAGCCCACCAGAGCCACGCCTGGCATCCGATCACCTCGGCTGGCCACGCAGCTCGCGGACCACCAGGTAGGCGACCAGGCCAAGCGCTTGGGTCAGCACGACGACGGCCAGCCACGGCCAGGCTGGCATCTCGCGGCGGCGGGCGTCGGTGAAGACCCAGGTGCCGGCGATGAGGGCGAAGATCAGGCCCGACCCGGCGATCAGGACCGTGGGGTCCCTGGTCTGCAGGAAGTAGAGTGCTGCTAGGAGGAGCACGACGACCGCGGTACCTGTGGCCAGCCACATCCCGCGGTCCGTCCCGGTCCCCTCGGTCGCGGTAGCCATGGGATGGACACGGGCTGGGAGGCGATAAACGCTATCCCCGTCAGCACGGGCCAGCGATCCGAGGGGTCAAGATGCTCTGGCGGCGCCTGGCGCCCACCCCGGCCGGTGTCCTCCGAGGACGTCCTCTTGGCGGGCCCGCGGGACCCCGCATCCCGGATCGACGGGGTAGATGCCGCTAAGACGGATGCCGAAACCCGGCAGGGGACCGTGCTCGCCGCCAGGCGCGCACTTGGGCCTGGGACCGCTCGCGGACCTGTTTCTTCTTCGTGAAGGTTTTCTTTGCAGGCCCGCGAGATGTCGCAGGCCCCATCGAAGAAAAAGTTCAGTGGTCGTGGTCGTCGTGCCCGTCATCGGTCTGCACGGTCAACCCGGGGATCAAGAGGTCCAGGTCCAGGGTGACCGTGTAGGGGATGTTGGCGCCGGCCTTGGCTGAGACGACGATGGTGTAGGTCCCGGGCCTGAGGTCCACGTCGGCCGATTCGCTGGTGGCCGTCGGATCGGTGGTCTCCAGCTCCTGGATCGTCTCGCCCTGATCGTTGTACAGGTACAGGTCCAGGTCGGCGGGACCGCTGGGGCCGGCCTCGGTGGATGAGCCGTTCCAGGTGACCGAGAAGGTCCCGGTCCCCCGGTACAGCAAACGGACGTCGTACCGGGCTGAGTCGATGAACGTGTTCTGGCTGGGCTGGGTGAGACCGTAGAGCTCGTTGGAGGCCCCCGCGCCCCCTGTGCCGGCGGCCAGGGTATCGGTCTTCTCGAAGGTGAACGTGGTCTTCGGGACGGTCTGGGTGACCTTGATGTCCACCGTGGCGTCGTGGCTGGCTCCCTTGGGATCCAGGGCCCGGGCGACCAGGCGGTACGTGCCGGATTCCTCGAACGTGAAGGTGGCTTGCTCGCCGGTCTTGCCGGTGTCCTCGGGGATGCCGAAGTTGTCCCCGCCACCGCCGCCACCGTGATCGTGGTCGTGGCCGTCGCCACCGCCGCCTTCCTTCTTGGCCATCAGCCACTGGATCTCGACAGGGTCGCCGTCGGGATCGGTGGCGCTGGCGGACACGTTGAGGGGTTGGCCGTGACCCACCCAGTCGGCCGCCGGCGAGATCGAGGCCTCGGGGGCCGCGTTCTCGCCGCTGCCGACGGGGACCTCGATGGTATCGGTGAAGGTCTGGTTGCCGTGGGTGGCGGTGACCTCGACCTCGTAGAGAGCGTTCGTGTAGGCGAAGACGTGGGTGACCGTCTGGCCGTTGGCGGTCTCACCGTCGCCGAAGTCCCAGGTGAAGTTCAGGTCATCGGCGCCGGATGTCCCGGAGGCATCGAAGGTGAACTCGGTGTCAGCGTCCCCGCTCTCCGGGGTGACCTTGAGGGTCAAGCCCTCCTCTTGGAGGGCCTGGGGGTCCAGGTCCTCGCCTCCGACGCAGCCGGCTAGACCAGCAGCCAGGAGCAGGGCTGCGACAAGGGCTGCACGTCCGCCCCGGATCACGAGCTACGCCCTCCGCCGTCGGTGAGCTGCCACAGCGACCGCGATCAGGGCCGCAGCGGCCATGGGCACGAAGCCCAGCGGGCTCTCGTTCTCCTCCTCGCTCTGGGGCTCGACGGCTTCGACCTCCTCGCCGCTGGACGAGACGCCCTTGGCCTTGCCCTCTTCCTGGATGAAGAAGCTGGCCGTCTTGCTGGCCTTGGCGTTGCCCTGGAGGTTGGTGGCTTCGACCTCGATGGTGTACTCACCGGGGTCGGCGTCGTCGGCGCGGTAGTTCCACACCCACGTGCCGAGCACCGGCTCGAAGTGGTGGTTGTGCACGAAGGACTTCTGGACGACGATCGGCCCCTGCAGGCTCTGAGGCGTGACCGTGTTGCCGTCGCTGTCCTTCATGGTGAACTTCAGGTTGTCCAGGTCCACGTCGTAGTTCCCGAACGGGGTGTTGAACGCGGTGTGGATGGCGATCTTGCGGTCCCCGATGGGCTGCGGGTGGACGTAGTTCATCCGGATGGGGTTCTCGACCTGCCAGACGAGCCTGTTAGGGTACTCCTGTCCGCTGTGCAGCTTCCACTGGCGGTCCATGAACTCGACCGGTTCCTCTGCCTGGAACCACTCGACCTTCAGGTTGAACGACTCGTCCTTGGGGATGGTCTGGGTCTGGATGCTCAGGGGGATGGCGATCTCGGTGACGGTGCCGTTCCCTTGACCGGGGAGACCGGTCATGATGTCGGTGGTGGTCTCGCCCTGGGCCACGATCTGCCCGTCGTCCAGGTTGCCACCGACGTCGTCGCCGAGGCGCACGGTGGCGCGCACGGTGACCTCGGGCATCGCGCCGACGTCGGTCGGGGCCACGTCGCCGACCAGGGTGTCGGTGGCCGAGGCGGACATGTGCCAGTAGACGGTGGCACCGTCGTTGCTGATCTTCAGATCGTACGAGAGACCGCGCTCAGGGTGGTACTTGGGCTCCTTGAGCGAGGTGTTGTAGTGGACCGGGCCCGGCGAGTTGTACATGTACATCGAGTTGTCGTTGCTCACGGGCACCTCAGCGGGTGCACCCTCGACGGTGGGGAAGGTGAACCCTTGATCGATGTCCGGGACGGCCGGGTCCATCTGCTGGGTGTTCATCGGGACCTTGTCCAACAGGTTGTAGACGTGGTGGTACATCTGGATCTCGACAGGTCCACCGTCGTACCCGGGATCGTCGTCGGATCTGTACTCCTGGGTCCCTTGGGCCATGGCGGCGGTGGGCACAGCGATCATCAGGCAAACGAGCGCGATCGTGACGAAGCTAGTCCTCATCTACATCCCACCTCGGGGTTCTGGGTTGCCGCTGTGGCCATCCCTGGGTAGCGCACCATCAAGCGGCATGGTGTTAGGCTTACCCTTGAAGGTAGCCGATACGTCGTGAAACTTACCGGACGTCGGGTCGATGGCCGGCATCAGATGTCGCCCTCCTGGATGACGCTGTAACCGTCGGGGGCCGGCGCGTTGTAGAAGGCGGTGAAGACGTTGTCCACCTGCATCTGGACCGGCGCGCAGCCGCTGACCGGCGTGGGCAGGCAGTCGTAGGCGGTGAACACGCGGATCGTGATCGGCCAGCCGCGATCCCAGAAATTGTAGCCGCAGTGGGCATCCGAGCCCTCCTCGCACTGGGTCTGGAAGTGCTCGGAGACGTTCTGGAACACCGGCTTGTCGATACGGGCGTGGAGCGGGGACTCCACCGAGATGTCCTCGTAGAACGTCTCGTTGGGACCGGAGAGCACGCCGGCGAAGCCCTCGACCTGGCTGGTGAACCAGAGGTTCTCAGCGGCCGTGTTGCCGCTGGGATCCCAGCTGGCCTCCCAGACCAGCGTCTCGATGGGGGCCTCGAGCTCGATCGTGTCGAGGAACCGATCGTTGGTCGTGTTGCCCTCCAGGTTCAGGGTGGAACAGGCCGCCCAGGTGACGCCACCCGTGCCGGCCCCGGCGGCCGAGAGGTTGAACCCGGCGCCCAGGGCACACTCGATGAAGGCGCTGAACTCGAACTGCTGCGTGAAGGCCTGCTGGGAGACCAGGTGGTTCAGGATGAAGTCGACGGCGCTGGCCTGGCTGGCGGAGACCTTGACCTCGTCCTTGGCGCTCACGAAGCCCGGGGCCTCGACCGAGAGGGTGTAGGTCCCCGGGGAGACGAGCGAGAAGGCGAAGCTTCCGTCGGCGGCGGTCCGGACGGTCTCGTCGGTCTCCACCAGCGTGACGTTGGCGCCGGTCACCGGTTGGATGGCGTCGTCGGTGACGACACCCTCGATCCCGCCGGCGCGGTCGTCGACGTCAGCGCGCTGCTTCTGGACGTCCTCCCCGGTGCCACCGTCGTCGCCCCCCACGCCCAGACATCCCGTCAACAGGGGCGTGGCCAGGAGAAGCGCGATAAGGAATAGCACGGAGCGGTCGGTAAGCATGGGGTCCTCAGACTAAAGGACGACAGCATCTACCTTAAGAGCTTTATGGGCGAGGCCTCACCCAGGCCCTTGTCGAGGCTCCCTTGGAACAGAGGCCCTGGATCCTTGGTAGGTCCATCCCAGGACCTCTAGCGCCTACTCCAGGGTGAAAACGTCCTGGGCGAAGGGCGTGGGGCCTTCCTCGTCCAGGGCCATCCCTGTGGCCACCAGGTACTTGTCGGGGTCGGGCTCGGTGCCGTTCTCGTACCTCCCGTTCCAGAAGAACGAGTAGCCCTGCTCCGGGGCCAGCTCCACGTCGACCTCGTTGTGGTAGAGGATGTCGTCGCCGCGACCGGCAGCGATGGTGACCGTGCCGTTCAGCCAGACGTTGCCGGTGTTGTTCAGGCGGAACTCCATCGACGTCCCCGCCGGGGCCTGGCGCGGGATCGGGTCGACGGTGATCGCGAAGTTGGGAGGCTGGAGCAGCTGGAAGGTCGCACCGGTGGTGTGGCCCTCCAGCGACATGGTGTAGTTTCCCCAGAGGACGGGCTTGCCGGCGTCGTTGGAGCCGTTCCAGGTGACGGTGATCTGGCCACCGGCCGGCAGCCCTCTGCCGCCGGTGATGTTCTCGATGGTGCGGACGGTCTCGCCGTCTCTGACCGAGGTGATCTCGACGGTCAGCAGGGGCGGTGCCGGACCATCACCGACGTTCCGGATGGTCACCTGGGCCGCGCTACCCCACGTGACCTCGTCCTCGGCCACGCTCATGGTCAGACGCGGCAAACCGGTGGGCTCCGTGCATCCTGCGAGAAGAGGCGTGGAGAGGAGGACCAGGATCAGCCCGAGCGATCGGCCACGCACCGTCCCACCTCAGGCGCAGACGGCGTCGACGGTGGTCCCGACCGGGGCGGTGACGTTGCCATCGACGCCACAGACCAAGCGCAGGTAGTGGACCTCCACGTCGTAGCTGTAGCCGACGGCGGCGCCGGAGTCACCCTTGACCCTGAGCTCCCAGGTCCCGTTGGAGAAGGGGTCCTCGCCGCTGGTGGTGTTGTTGATGAACTTGACTTGGCTGTCCGAGGTGTTCTCGGCCAAGAGCTCGCCATCAGGCTCGTAGAGCTCGATGTGGATGTTGGCCGGGGTGCATTCGCCGACCTGGTCGGCACAGAGCCCACCGCTCGGGGAACTCTCGAACCGGAGGCTGAGGTCGGCGAACGGTCCGGGGATCTTGAGGGTGTGGTTCTTGACGTCACGGCCCTCCAAGAGGCCCGCACCGCCCGTACCGACGCCGATGTTGCCCTCGCCCTCGGTCGTCCAGTAGACGTCCACGGTGGCCGTGTCGAAGGCTTGCTGACCGCGGTTACCTTCGACGATGGCGGTGACGTTGTGGAGACCGGCCGTCCGGAAGGCGTGGGTGATCTCCTCGCCGGCGGTCGTGGTACCGTCGGAGAACTGCCAGAAGACCTCGCGGACCTGGGCGTCCTGGGTCTCCTCGATGTCGATGCTGAAGTCGATGTCGACGTTGACGCCGAACGAGGGCGCGGTGTCATTGCCCTCAGCAGCGGTCGCCACGATGGTGGGTCGGCCCAGGTCCGGCACCTGTTCACGGGGCGTCTCCCCGAGCTCGCTGCCGGTGATGCTGGCTTGGGTGGTGCCGTTGCGCTCGACGATCAGGTGGTCGAGGGCCGGCTGGCCGGTGGCCTGGATCTCGTCGAGGTCCAGGGTGAGGGTGGCCTCGGTGCTGGGTCCCGCCGTGTAGTTGAGCGGGACGGCCAGGCGGGTGTCGCTGATGGTCACGTCGCCAACGGTGAGGGTCCTGAACACGACGATGGTCTCGGTGACGCCGGCATCGAGATCGGTGCTCGTCGCGGCCAAGAGGGCTTGTTCCGAGCTGGCGAGCTGGGCCAGATCGAACGCCTCGGTGTCGAGGGTGAGGAACTGGGTCCCTTGGGTGTCGGCCAGGGTGACGGCCACGCCCTCCACGGTCGCCGTGGCCTCGGAGGCCGCTCCAGAAGCGGCTAGGAAGACGCTGAACGCGTCGTCGGCCATCTCGTCGTCTGACGTGTCATCGCCGATGCAGCCAGCCAGGGAGGTGGCCACGAGAAGGACGATGGCCAACCAGACAGGCAGCCTGGGCGCAAGGCTCGTCGTAGGCGTGCTCAGGTCGGTCACCCGCTCGCCAAGGGGGCCCCCTATCTCTTATAGTTTCTGTAGGGTGGCCTAGGACGCGGACCGCCGGACGGGCGTGTTTAAGCGTTCCCCTTTCTCCCCTTCTCCCAAGCGCCGTTCTGGGCGGAGGTGCTTGGACCGGTGGGACCCTTGGCCATCCTGGGCGTTCAGGCGTGTGGCGTTGCCGCACGCTATTCATACCCTTGGGGGGGTCGGCGGTGTGCGGAGGAGTGAGAGCCCATGTTCATCGAAGAAACGAAGAACCAGGAGAAGCCCGACGAGATGAAGGAGATCAAGGTCAAGATCCCGACCGAGTACCACTGGAAGCTTCACACCCTCAAGCTCACCAGCGGGGTCCACATCTCCCAGGTGGTCCGCCACGCGCTTGGCGACTACTTCGGGGAGGTCTTCGACGCCGACGAGACCGACGGCGAGTGATCGCCCGGACCGGGGGGATGCCTGCCGGCGTGGCTGGGGGCCACGCCGGACCATGGGATCCCCGACATCCTTCCTTTCTTCAACCGTGTCGGCCCGGTAGCCGCAGGTTCACGCCTCGATCGAGGCGACCGCGCGACCCCCGAGCCATAGGCCCAGGACCAGGAACCCGGCCAGGACGGCCAGGTTGACGGTCAAACCCAAGGGGCTCGGTTCGGCGACCAGGAGCCAGCGAAGCAGCTCGACCAGGTGGGTCAGCGGGTTGGCCGTGGCCGCTGCTGCCAGCCAAGTGGGGAGACCGTCAAGCGGGTAGAGGGCATCGGAGAGGAATAACAGCGGCAGGTTGAGCACGATCAAGATCCCGTGGTAGGCCTCGAAAGAGGAGCTCTTGGCGGCCATCCAGGCCGAGACGCCGAAGGCTCCCAACGCGAAGGCTGCCACGACCACGATGGCCAGCGCGACCCCGGTACCCGAGAGACCCGTCATGCCCAGCGGGATGGCCAGCACCAGGATGACCAGGGCTTGGACAGCGGTCTTGACCGCCGCCGATCCGGCCAGGCCCAGGTAGTACTCGATCCGGGCCATGGGTGCGGCCAGGTACTGCTTGACCTCGCCGCGGTCGACCTCGAGGAAGAACGTCGCGCCGGCGAACAGGCTGGCGGTCAGCGCCGTCAGCGCGACCAACCCCGGGGCAAGGAAGCCCAGGTAGCTCGTCGAGACGCCGGGCAGACGGCCGCCGAGGACCGACTCCAGGGCCAGGCCGAAGAGCACGAGCCAGAGCACCGGCGCGAACAGCGTCAGCGTGACCTCCATCGGGTTCCGCAGGAAGACCTTGAGGTGCTTGGTCGCCACCGCACGGGCCCCGGTCAACCCGGGGGACAGGCCACCGGTCACGCCGGCTCACCTCCGTCGTCGGTCCCAGCCTCGAGGGATCGCCCGGTGAGGCCCAGGAAGACATCACCCAGGTCGGGATCCCGGACCGTGACCGCATCGTAGGGGACCTCCGCGTCGTCGAGACGGTCGATCACCTGGCCTGCGGTGATCTCGGCCTGGCCGGCCTCGAGGACCAACTCGAACCCGTCGCCGGTGTCGAGCAGCTGGCCCAGGCCCTCGATCCCCCGGCGAGCTTGCCGGGCAGCTTGCACGGTGATCTCGGCCGGCAGGGCCACCCGGACGACCCGGTGGCCCATGCGCTGGGCGAGCTGGGTGGGCGTGTCGTAGGCCAGAAGCTTGCCCTGGTCGAGGATGGCCACGCGCCCGGCCAACCGGTGGGCTTCCTCTAGGTCGTGGGTGGCCATGAGCACGCTGGTACCCTGGTCGACCAAGGCCCGGATGCGGTCCTGGACCTCGCGCCTTCCCCGGAGGTCTAGCCCGGTGGTCGGCTCGTCGAGGAGCAGGACCTCGGGCCGGGTCATCAGCACCCGGGCCAGATCCAGGCGGCGCTTCATGCCGCCGGAGAACCCGCTGACCCGATCCTCGGCCCGGTCGGTCAAGTCCACCAGGTCCAACAGCTCGTCGGCCCGGGCCTCCCGGTCGGTCTTGGGCACATCGTACAGCCGGGCGTGGTGATCCAGGACCTCGCGAGCCGTGAGGTGCTTGGAGACCAACGGCTCCTGGAAGGCCACGCCGATCGCGTGGCGAACCTGGCCGGGCCGGTCGGTCACGCTGGCCCCGGCGACGCGAGCCTGGCCGGCATCGGCGGTCCGCAACGTGGCCAGGATGGCCATCAGGGTGCTCTTTCCGGCACCGTTGGGGCCCAGCAGCGCCACGCACTCCCCCTTGCGGACCTCGAAGCTGACGTCGGTCAGGGCTTGGATGTCCCCGTAGGCCTTCGAGAGGCCGTCGACCTGGACCGCCGGTGGCATCACCGCTCCCAGGCCCGGATGGTGTAAGAGGCTTTCCGGTGGACGGTCACGGGTTCGACGGAGGTCAGCCATCGGGCGGGTCCGTGCGCCTGGCTCGGACGGCTAGGTAGACGACGAGACCGATGACCTGGAGCACGAGGACGACCACCGTCCAGAGGGGTCCACGCATCCCCTGGCGCTCGGCGTCGACGTAGACCGCCCGCAGGATGAGGACGACCACGGCGAGCAAGGCAGCGATCCCGAGGGCCTCGACCATGGCGGTCCCGGACACGGCGCCTCCTCCCACCGGGATCGCCACCACCACGGCCAGGAGGGCCAGGGACCACGTGGGTAGCAGATCCATGGACCGATCCTGTCCCGACACGTCACCTGGGAAGCTGGCGTGCCGGATGGTCCTTGCGGTCGTTCCAGAAGAGGGATCGATCCGGGCGTGACCGGCAGGGGTCCACCAAGCAGCGCTAGAAACGTTTTTGATGAGCAGACAGTTGGCGCTGCCAGTCCGGGTGCTCCCATGCGGTTCCGCAACCTGTCGATCGTCACCACCATCTTCACCTATCTGACCATCCTGGTCGGTGGGTTCACCCGCGGATCCGGCGCAGGCCTGGGCTGCTCGGACAACTGGCCGCGGTGCACCGAGACGAGCTTCTTCCCGGTGTGGAGCAACGAGCTGATGGTGATCGAGTGGAGCCACCGCCTGGTCGCCCTGATCGCCGGGGTCCTGATCCTGTGGATGGGCGTGGCCGCCTGGCGAAGCCAGAAGGACGACAGGCGGCTCCTGGCCGCGGCCACGATCGCCGCCGTCCTCCTTCCGCTGCAGGCCTACCTGGGTGCCTTGACCGTCTGGCACCACCTGGACCCGTTCATCTCGGCCACCCACATGGGCACGGCCGCCGCGCTCTTCGGAGCCGTGGTCGCGACGACCATCTTCGCCTGGTACCCCCGGGACGGGGCCCCGACCCGGGCAGGCCTGGGGACCGACCAGGCGCCCGAGACCGCCGACCCGGCCCCGGGCTCGAGACCCGAGCTCCGGGACGTCATCGCTCTGTTCAAGCCCCGGATCCTCCTGCTCCTCATGGCCATGGGCGCCACCGGGATCGTCCTGGCCCCCGGCGGCTTGTCGATCGGACTGGCCCCGGCCATCTGGACCCTCTTGGGCGGTGGCCTGGCCGCCGGTGCGGCGGGGATCATCAACCAGGTCATCGAGCGCGACCTGGATGCCCAGATGGACCGCACCCACCACCGACCCTTGGTCAACGAGCGGATCCGTGTGAAGGACGCCCTGGCCCTGGCCGCCACCCTGATCGCCGTGGCCTTCACCATGCTGGCGTTCATGGTCAACGTCCTGGCCGCGGTCCTGACGATGCTGGCCGTGGTCCTCTACGTCTTCGTCTACACGCTCTGGCTGAAACCAGCCTCCCCCCAGGGTGTGGTCGTCGGGGGTACCGCCGGTGCGGCCCCGGCCCTGGTCGGCTGGGCGGCTGTGACCGGCGACATCGGCGTCCCCGCCCTGCTCTTGGGCTTGCTGGTCTTCCTCTGGCAGCCCCCACACTTCTGGGCCCTGGCCATCACGCGCAAGGATGACTACGAGGCCGCCGGGTTCCCGATGATGCCCTCGGTCCGCGGCCTGACGCACACCAAGCGCCAGATGGTCCTCTACACCCTGGCCACGATCCTGACCGCTGGCCTCCTGTACGTCTGGACCAACCTGGGGATGGTCTACCTGGTGACCAGCACGGTGCTCGGCCTGGCCTTCCTCTGGGCCACGCTCCGGGTGACCACCGAACACGCCGAGCCCAAGGCCCAGTCGCTCTTCTGGGTCAGCATCGCCTACCTGGGCCTGCTGTTCCTGGCGATCGGGGTCGACCGGTTGGCCCCGCTGTGGCTCTAAGCCCACGGCCATCCCGAACCCTGATACCATGCCACACCGTTGCTCGCCACGGGTGAGCGACGTGTCGGAGCCAGGAGCACGCTTGGGAGCAGCGGCAGGCATCGCAGCGATCCTCCTGTTGCTGGCAAGCACGCCGGCGGCGGCCACGAGCCAGGGCACGGATGTCCCTTGCGAGCGCTATGACGAGGATGGGACCCCAGATGCGCGGACCTACGGGTTCGCGAAGGTCCTGACGCCCACGCCGGGCCCGGTCCCTGACGATGGGGCTGTCGGGGTGACCCTCGGCTCTGGCGCGGGCGAACAAGCCGATGCCTACGGGTACGGGACCCCGGACGACGGCCCGTTCGTGGTCTCGGCCACGGGGGTCGGACCCGTCGAGTGGACCCTCCTGATCGCCTCCGGCCCTGAGGCCGGCGAGGTCCTGGCGAGCGGTTCCCTGGACGGGGTCACGCCGCCGACGACCCTGTTCGACGCGCCGGTCGATGCGGACCGGACCTGCTTCGTGGTCGAGCCGGGTGCAGAAGACGACGCCCACTACCACGAGTTCATCTTCGGCACCCAGGTCGAGACCCAGATGGTGGAGGTCACACCACCCACCGCGGAGGATGTCCTGGACATCCTCCAGGATCCCTGGGAGATATGCGCGACCCTCGAGACCTACGACGGCAGCCCAGCCGAGCTCAACCAGAAGGTCGAGGTCTGCACCCCCGAGGACCCGTTGGCTTAGACGGGTGCGAACAGGTCCCCGGCCAGGTACTTGAAGCCCGTGTCGACCAGCACCGTCACGACGGTCTCCTCGGGCCCGAGCTCACCAGCGACCTTCTGGGCCGCGGCCACGTTGAGCCCGCTGCTCTTCCCAGCCAACACCCCGACCTCGCCGGCCAGGCGCTGGGCCGTGGCCAGCGCCTCGGCCTCTTGGATGCTGACGACCCGGTCGTAGAGCTTCGCGTCGACCAACGGCGGATCGGCCATGACCGCGGTCCCCTCGATCGAGTGGCTGCCCCCCTTCCCCTTGGAGAGGTAGGGCGCCTCGGCCGGCTCCACTAGGACGACATCGACATCGACGCCGGCGGCCTGGAAGCCCTGGGCGTTGCCCATGGCGCATCCCCCGGTCCCCACCGCCTGGACGAACGCGGCCGGCTCGGGCACCTCGACCAGGATCTCCTCGGCCATGGGGCCGTACCCCTCGAGCTGGTGCGGGTTGGCCATCTGCTCGGTCCAGTAGGCGCCGTGCTCTTCGACGATCTCCTGGACGCGGCGCTCCATCTGAGGCTGGAGGCCCGGGTGGACCTTGCCCTCGGGGGTGGCCAGCACCTCGACCTGGGCGCCCAGGGCCCGCATGCTGGCGATCTTCTCGTCAGCGACGGCGTCGAAGCTCACGATGGACAGGGGGTAGCCCTTGGCCGTGCAGACCATGGCCAGGCTGGTCCCGGTGCTGCCGCCGGTGTACTCCACGACCGGCTGGCCAGGCTCGAGCAGGTTCTCCCGCTCGGCCGCCTCGATCATGGCCAGGGCCATGCGGTCCTTCATCGACCCGGTGGGGTTGGCGCCCTCGAGCTTGGCCACGATCCTGGCGCCCTCGTCCGGAGCGATGAGCGAGAGGTCCACCAGCGGGGTCCCGCCGATGGCCCCGAGGATACCACGGGTCATCGGACCAGGCACGACGCCTGGTAAGCTTGAAGGTACGGTCCGACAAGCGAAGATGGATGGTCCCAAGTAACCCTGCGGGGTTCACCGCCCATGCAGATCCTCGTCCTCGGAGCGGGCGTGTGGGGGCTCACGTGCGCCATGGAGCTGCAGGGGGCCGGCCACGCCTTCTCGGTGCGCGCCCCGGAGCGCACGCCGACGACGACCTCGGATGTGGCCGCGGCGGTGCACTACCCCTTCATGGCCGAGCCGCGGGACAAGGTCCTGGCATGGAGCAAGGTCTCCTTGGACGTCTTCGGCGAGCAGGCCGACGAGCCGGGCACCGGGGTGCGCATCGACGACCTGCTGGAGGTCTTCGATGACCCGCCGCCGGAGCCGTGGTGGGGGGAGGCGGTGATCTCGATCCGACAGGCCAGCCAGGCCGAGCTGCCTCACGGCTACGGGGGCGGGCTGATCTCCACGGTGCCGTTCATCGACATGGCCACCTACATGCCCTACCTCGAGGACCGCTTCGAGGCTGCCGGGGGCAGCTTCGAACAGGGGGCGGTGGGTTCGCTAGGTGAGCTGGCGGGCCAGGGGTGGGAGGTGGTGGTCAACGCCACCGGCATGGGGGCTCGTGAGCTCGTGGGCGACGATCGGCTCACGCCAGTGCGCGGCCAGGTGGTCCACGTGGAGGCGCCCGGCTTCGGCAAGGGGATCGTGGACCAGCAGCGGGATGCCCAGCTCGCCTACGTGGTGCCGATGGAGGACCGGGTCGTGCTCGGCGGGACGGCCGAGGAGGATGAGATCGATCGCACGCCGAGCCAGCACGCCACCGATGTCATCCTGGCCCGGTGCCGCAGGCTCGCCCCGGACCTGGAGGGGGCCCGGATCCTCGAGGTCAAGGTGGGGCTGCGACCGATCCGCGACGAGGTGCGGCTCGAGCGGGAGGTGCTGGACCCGGGGCTCGTGGTGGTGCACAACTACGGTCACGGGGGCGCAGGCGTGACGCTGTCCTGGGGCTGTGCCAGGGAGGTCGTCGACCTCTGCTCGGCGCCCGGCGGCGTGTAGACGCCCTGATCCACGAGCAGCGTGTGGTAGAGCGGGAAGAAGAGCGTCGTCTCGAAGCTCTGGGCCAACAGTTGTTCGGCCTGGGCCTTGACGGTGGCGTTGGGCCACGGGTCCGGGCTGTCCAGGTCGGCTTCCTTCTCCCACCAGGCGTACCGGGTCATGTTCTCCAGCGTGTCGGACTCGGTGTGGAGCATGACCGGCATGTCCAACGCGTCGGCGTTGAAGATGAAGTAGCTGGGGACCCCGGCAGCGATGAAGGGCGTGTGGTCGCTCTGGGCGTTGACACCGGCGTGCCCATCGACCTGCCCGCTGGCCACGCCCTCGTAGAGGAACATCTCGGTCCCGTTGACCTCGCCCGGGTAACCGAACCAGGTCTCCTGGAGCTCGCGGCTCCAGGTCAACAGATCCTGGCTGACCGGGTCGCTGGTGCTGCCGCCCTGGCCGGGGGCATCGGGCCCGGCGGCGATCATGAGCGGGTCAGGCATGGGTGCCGGGCTGGGCCAGCTCATGCCGACGACGTCCAGGTTCCAGTAGGAGACGGTCTGGCTGACCGCCTCTGGGTTGGTGCGCACCCAGAACTGGCTGCCGAGCAGGCCGTTCTCCTCGCCGCCCCACAGCCCGAACTTGAGGGTGTGCTCGAACTCGTAGGGTGCCAGGGCCCGGGCCAGCTCGAGCGTGGCGATGGTCCCGCTGGTGTCGTCGAAGGCCGCGTGCGTGGTGCCGTTGACCATGTCGAAGTGGCCGCCGGCCACGAAGATGATGCCGGCGTCCGGGTCGGTGCCCTCCTTGGTGGCGACCACGTTGGCCAGGGACTCCGGGCAGTGGGTGGTGCCTCGGGCCGGCAGGCAGGCCAGGCCGTCGAGCGTGGCGTCCCGGGTCCCGTAGGGGTCGGCCTCGACCTCGTAGCCCAGGTCCTCGAGGTAGCCGGTGAAGTAGTCGATCGCCTTGCCGTAGTTGGGCCCGCCGGGCTCTCGGTGGCGGAACTCGTCGGCTTGGTGCTTCATCAGCTGGACCACGTTCTCGCCGCTGATGATCTGGGTCGGCGAGGGCTCGTACCCATCAGCGTTCTTGCTGTGGAGCACGGCCACGGTGCCCTCGATGAGGACCTCGAGGCTCTCGGCCGCCGGTGGGGCCAGGAAGGTGACCTCCTGGCCGGGCTGGAGCTCGAAGGGCTCGGCCAAGACCAACCGGTCGCCGTCCTGGCCGGGTTCGACCAGCAGCGCGTTGGGCGTGATGTTGACGGTGAGCGGGACGTCGTCCTCGTTGGTGATGGTCGAGAGCGCCCCGGGCGCGAAGGCCGCGTGGAGGGGGCCCAGCTCGTCGTGGGTCCACTGGAAGTGGTAGAGCCCGTCGTCCGGCTTGTAGACCGGGTAGCCGTCGGCCATCTCGACCTCGGCCCGCGTGGGGCCGTCGCCCAGGCAGCCTGCCAGGGCCACGGTCGTCAAGAGGGTCGCAAGGATCAGGTGTCCCGCCTGCTGCATGCCGCTTCCAGCGGCGTTCCTGGTTCGTATGCTTTGCGGTGGTGCCCCTAGACGGTCGAGCGGGGTCCCTTGCTGGTCGATGGGGGTGGAGAGGAGCGGGAAGGGGTGGCCGATCCCGGCCGCGGGAGCCCCGCGAGGGGACCGGTGACCCCGGAGGTGATCGGACGTTGCCGACCCGACGTGGGCCGGCCTTACAGGTGCCTTACGGACGGCGCTCGTCGGCCTGGGACTGACCGTATCCACGGCCGTCCTCACGGGCCTCGTCGTCCTGCCGGTGGTCGTCGGCCGTCGCGTCGTCGCGATCCTCGCCGGCGTGGTCAGGGCGGTGCTCGTCGGCTTGGGCCATGCCGAAGGCCTGGCCGTCCTCTCGAGCCTCGTCATCCTGGGGACCCGGCTTCAGGTCCTGGCAGTCCTCGGCCGCCGTCTCGTTCTGGAACGGGGTCGCGTTGGTCGCGTTCGCGTCGATGTGCTGGGCGGCCACGCAGTGGCCGTAGGCGGCTTGGTCCGGGAGACCCGGGAACCCGTCGTTGGCGATGGCCACGGGGGCTGCGATCATAGCGGTCGCCAGGAAGGCTGCGATGGTTGCGTTCATGGGAGGTTCACCACACGTTGCGTGCTCGGTGCAACCCCATGGTTCGGCCAGAAGGGTATCAAGGCTCTTCGACCCGGCTCGAAATGATAGAAGGAACCTCGAAAGGAGAGATCAGGCCGGGGGAGGCCCGTCGCGACGGAAGATGCGCCCGCTTAGAGCTCCAACCCGGCGTTCGCACGGGTCGCGCTGTGTCCCCGACCCGTCCTCTGCCGGACTGGATCGTTATCCCAGCTTAGAGCTCCAGTCCGGCGTCCTCCCAGTCCTGGATGAAGCGGGCCAGGCCAGAGTCGGTCAGGGGGTGCTGGTAGAGCTTCTCCAGGGTCGAGAAGGGCAGGGTGGCCACGTCGGCCCCGATCAGCGAGCACTGGAGCACGTGGTCGGGGTGCCGGATGCTGGCGGCCAGGATCTGGGTGTCGAACCCGTAGTTGTGCTTGATGGTGACCAGCTGCTCGACGAGCTGGAGGCCCTGGTTCCCTCGGTCGTCGAGCCGGCCGATGAACGGGCTGAGGTAGGTCGCACCGGCCTTCATGGCCAGAAGGCCCTGGTTGGCTTGGAAGTTGAGGGTGACGTTGGTGTCGATGCCCTCCTCGGAGAGGGTGTTGACGGCCTTGAGGCCCTCGGGGATCAGCGGGACCTTGACGACGACGTGGTCATCCCAGCCGGCGACCTTGCGGGCCTCCTGGAGGATCCCGCGGTAGTCGGTGGCGACGACCTCGGCGCTGACCGGTCCCTGGACCAGGTCGCAGATCTCGCCGATGAGGGTCGAGAACTCCTTGTTCTGCTTGGCGGCCAGGGAGGGGTTGGTGGTGATGCCGTCGATGACGCCCCAGTCGGTCGCCTGTTTGATCTCGCCCATGTCCGCGCTGTCCAGGAACAGTTGCATAGGTGCCGGTTAGGAGGAGCAGTTGAAAAGCGTTTCGCCCTCGGGGGTGTCGGTGTGGCGGACGCCGAGGACCCCCTTGACTGTCCCCTTGCCAAGGGCGGCCCCGATGGCATCCACCGCGTCTGCCCCTGCAGGCTCGAGCCCGCGGCGGCAGCCGCGCTGGTCAGCGCAGGAGGTCCACGTCGGCCTCGTCGAGATCGCCACGGGGATCGATCTGGACCCGCAGAGCCCGGGCCCCGTGCTTGGAGACCCGCGTCTGCAGGTTGTCCAGGAAGTCCTGGATGTAGAACATCCCTTGGCTGGTGGTCACGCAGGCTCGACCCCGACGTCCTCGGGCGACTCCAGGTCTGCCAGGTAGTCCCGGACGGCTCCCTCGACGGTGGAGCTGATGTTCTGACCCGTCAGGATCTTGAGTTGGTGGAGCTGGAGGTACAGTCGAGCGGGGACGGTGACCTTCAGGGTCTTGGGCTCGGACATATCCTTCTTGGGGGCATCGATCATCATGGTGCTTCGACCTCAACCACAACAAGGTGCCCCAGGATGGTCAACCCTCAGCTGTTCAGGCTGAACGAACAACCCCTTCGACCCACTGGTTCAGGGGGCCTGGTAGCTCAGGCCAAGCTCTGGCAGCTCGACGCCGCTACCCTCGACCACGCGCCCGATGACGGTGGCCCCGTGCTCGCCGAGGACGTCCAGGGCGTCCTGGAGACGCGGTTCCGGGAGGATCACGGCGAACCCGATGCCCATGTTGAAGGTCCGGTACATCTCCCGGTCGGAGACCTCGCCCAGGCGCTGGATGGCCTGGAAGACGGCCGGCGGCTCGGGCAGGCCGTCGAGGACGACCCCGACGTCCTCGCGGACCCGGGTGTAGTTGTCGACGCCGCCGCCGGTGACGTGGACCAGGCCGTGGACGTCGACCTGGTCGAGCAGCTCGAGGATCGGACGGACGTAGATGCGGGTCGGGGTGAGAAGGGCCTGGCCCACCGGGATCGGGTTGAGCTCGGGCACGGTGTCCGTGTAGGAGAGACCGGCCTGCTCGACGGCCGTGCGAGCCAGGGTCAGCCCGTTGCTGTGGATGCCGCTGGAGGGCAGCCCGAGGATGACGTCCCCGGGGCTGACGCGCTGGCCGGTGACCAGGTCGTCGACCGGGCAGGTGGCCAGGCAGGTCCCGGCGATGTCGAACCCCTCGACGATACCGGGCAGGGTGGCGGTCTCGCCGCCGACGATGGCCACGTTGGCCTGCCGGGCGCCCTCGGCCAGCCCCTTGCCGATCTGGCTGGCGAAGGTGTCGTCGTGGGCCTCGACGGCCAGGTAGTCGACGAAGGCCACCGGTTCGGCCCCGACGCACACCGCGTCGTTGACGTTCATGGCCATGCAGTCGATGCCGACGGTGTCGTAGCGATCCAGGGCCCGGGCGACCTCGACCTTGGAACCCACCCCGTCGGTGCAGAGGATCAGCGCCGTGTCCCCGAGCTGGACGCCGCCGGCGAAGTGGCCCGGCAGCTCCAGGGGCTGGACCTCACCCTGCCGGGTGGCCGAGACGGCTTGGACGAGCGCGTGGACGGTGGTGGCTTCCTCGTCGATGTCGACCCCGGCCTGGGCGTAGGTCAGGCCCTCGTCCTCGGCGTCGGTCGGGTCCGGCGTCTCGGCCATCGCCCCGGCAGCCGCCTCTGAGCTAAAAGCGTTGGGCCCTTGAGGAGGGCTGCTGAGACCGTAGAGGATGCAGAGGGAGCAGACGGGGGTCTGGTCCCAGGTCCGCCCGACCCGTCGCCCGGGGCTTGCCAGCGCGCAGCGCCTGGCAGACCATGGAGAGCCAAGGGACCGAGGGTGGCGGGTCCCCGCCCCCGATGCGCCTTGGCCTGGACCTGTCAGCGTCCTCCGCCGGGCCGAGGCTGGCCGGGTTGCTGCGGGGCTTCGGTGAGGCCGACGAGCCGGACATCGAAGTACAGCGTCTGGCCACCCAGGGGGTTGGGGTTGGTGGTGGACACGTGGATCTCCTCGTCGGTGACCTCGTGGACCGTGTAGGTCTGGGGTGGGGCCCGTGGGTTCGAGCTGGCCTCGTACTCGAGGCCTTCCTCGGGTTGGTGGTGGAGCACGATGGTGGTCTCGTTGACCTGGGCGACGGTGGTGGCGTTCTCCCAGGAGGCCATGTGGCTGTTCGGGTTGACATCCCAGGTGAAGGCGCCCAGGCCCTCGGGCGGTGTCGTCTCGAAGACGATGGTCTCCTCGGTGACCTCGACGACCTCTGTGGCGTTCGGCCAGGGCGAGTAGAAGGTCGTCGTGTCCCCGACGCGCTCCATGCGTTCGAGGGTGACCGTCTCGTTGCTCTTCTCGACCAGCCGGAACATGAACGTCAACGAGGCCTCGCCCTGGGAGGTCGTGTAGTTGATCCGGTCGCCCTCCTCGGCCTCCTCGATGCCGAAGTCCGGCGGCAACTGGTTACGGGGGAAGTCGCGCAGGAACCTCGGGACCTCCTCTTGCTTCTGGAGATCGGTGGTGGCGCTGACGTTCTCGTGGACCCGGGCCGCACCGTAGGCCTCGGAGGGGGGCAAGATCGCCGTCTGCGTCTCGCCGACCTCCAAGCCCTCGACGGCGTCCCGGAACCCTGAGATGACCTGGCCAGCCTGGGGGTCCAGGTTGACCTGGAGCGGCTGAGGGTTGGTCCGTTGCCGGAAGGTCTCGGTCGTCGGGAAGGGGCCCAGGGAGATCTCCCGGACCGACGTGTCGAAGACCTCGCCGTCGGCCAGCCGGCCGATGTAGTCGACGGTGGCGCGATGGTTCGCGGCGGCTTCGGTGTCGCCGGTGGGGGCTCTGAGGGTCACCTGGATCCCGGCCTCTGCTGCGCCGGCCTGGACCTGCAGGTCGAGGGTCTGGCTGCCGGAGAGGTCGGCGGGGGCCTCGAGCAGGGTGAAGCCACCGGTGGCGCTCTCCGGAGCCACGGTCCCGATGCTGCCGTCGACGACGCCGTCACCGGAGACCTGGATCGTCTGGTTGTCGGCCTGGTTGGAGACGACGACGACCGGGATAGAGAACTGGTTGCCGGGCGCGACCTTGTACGTGCCGGACACGGGCTTGGCCGCGATGGTGCCCTCGGCGACCACGGGGATGTCGATCGACCGGGAGAAGCTGATCTCGGTGCCGTTGGTGGCCTGGACGCTCAACGGCAGGGTGCCCTGGGCATCGGCGCTGGACCGGAACGTGATGATCGTGGTCTTGTTGCCGCCGGGCTCGACAGAGATGCTGTCCTGGCGTATCTCGCCTTGGCCTTCCTGCAGGGAGAGTTGGAAGGTCTTGACCGTGTCGAAGGGGTTGTGGATGGTCGTCACCACGTCCACGGACCCACCGGCCAGGACGCCTGGGAGGAGAGGATCGAGCTGCAGGGACCTGGCGGCCTCTGCCTGCTCGGCGGCCGAGAGGCCGGGGTCCGGCGGGAAGACCTGGTAGGCGCCGTAGGCTGCACCAGCCACAGCGGCGACGAAGACGACGAAACCCAACGCACGGAGCGCTGCTCCCATAAGCCGGGCAGAATAGTGCGTCTAACTTAAGCTTGCGGGAACACCCGTGCTGGTGATCGCACCGATGAACAAGGAGGAGATGGAGAGGGAAGGGGTGGGGGTGGCCGCCCATCAGAACAGAAGTGGGCGGCCACCCAGGGGGTCGGTTGGTCCGTCGGGGGGGCGCTCGAAGGCGCCCCCCCGGGAACGGACCACCGTCGATGATCGAGCCGTTTACGGGCCGACCTCGGCCTGACCGTCGCCGGCAGCCTCGCTGGCGACCTCGCTGGCGTGCTCGGCACCGAACTCACCGTCGAGCTGAGGATCGGCGTCCGGCAGCTCGACGTCCTGCTTGACGACGGTGTCCAGCTGAGCGCGGACCTCGTCGTCGGTCTTGACCAGCCCGTCGGCCGCGTCCTTGGCATCCTCGTCGGCCGAGGTCTCGAAGGCCAGCACGTCCTTGATGCTCACGAACGTGTCCTTGAGGCCGTTGAAGGCGTCCTCGTACCAGGCGTCTGCCTCGCCGGCGGCCTGGAGATCGGCGCCTGCATCGACGTACTCGCTCTCGAGATCAGCCGCCTTGTGGACCCGGTCCGCGTGGCTGGCCTGGACCTGGCCGACCTGCTCGACCTGGCCGATCGCGTCCTCACCGCATTCGCACTGAGGGCGGTCGGGGAGGTCGGTTTGGTCGGCCTGGGCCCACGTCTGTGCGCGGGTCTCGGCGTAGTTCTCGTTGGTCGCGTCCCACTGGCCCTCGGCTTGATCCTTGAGGTCAGCTTGGCCGTCGTCGGCCGCGTCGAGGGCGCCGGTCGCATCTGCGTGATAAGTACCCTCTGCCTCGCCTTGGCCTTGGGCCCCGCCCTCGCCTGTGACGAGCGCGATGGGGCCTTGGGCGGCTGCGAGTCCTGCCGTCAACATGAGCGCAAGGAGGACCCCTGCGCCGGTCATGACGTGTTTCCGTACCATGGTTGTCTTGACACCACTCCCTGCTCTCCGGGAGGGGTATGAAAGGGAGTTTGGCAGCACGCGTGAAACGACCATCTCGCCTGGCGGCCCCCTGTCGACCCTCCACCCCGCCCTACGAGGGTCACCACGGAGGACACGGAGACCCCAGGGGGCTCGGACAGGGGGTCCCGGAGGCGGTGTGATCCCTGGGTTCCCTTGGGAAGCTGATCAGAACCCCAGCTCCACCTCGAGCCGCCCGACACCCTTTTACCGGGAAGACCGCTGGCACGGCGATGAGCCAAGCCACCGTCATCGTCGGCGCCCAGTGGGGCGACGAGGGCAAGGGCAAGGTCACCGACCTGCTGGCCGGAGACGCCGAGGTCGTCGCCCGGTACCAGGGCGGCAACAACGCCGGCCACACCGTGGTCGTCGGCGACGACACCTTCGCCCTGCACCTGCTGCCCTCCGGGATCCTGCGCGAGGGCGTGACCGCGGTCCTGGGTAACGGCGTCGTCCTCGACCCGGTCGCGCTCCTCGAGGAGGTCGACGAGCTCGAGGCGGCGGGCGCCGTCGCCGGCGAGCTGCTGATCTCCCACCAGGCCCACGTCGTGTTCCCCCACGACCAGGAGCTCGACGCAGCCCGGGAGAAAGGCGAGGGCGGCATCGGCACGACCAAGCGAGGCATCGGACCGACCTACGCGTCCAAGGCCTCCCGGTTCTCGGCCCGGATCGGCGACCTCGTCGACCCCGACCGTGCCCAGGCGACCCTCGAGCGGGCCCTGGACGGTCTGGAACCGTGGTGCCAGGCCGCCGGGATCGAAGCGCCAGACCGCAAGGAGGCCGAGGCGTGGCTGGCCAGCTTCCAGGACCGCCTTGGGCCCTACGTGGGCGACGCGGCGGCCTACCTGGCCAAGGCCCTGGCCGACGACCGGAGCGTGATCCTCGAGGGCGCCCAGGGGGCCCTGCTCGACCTGGACCACGGCACCTACCCCTTCGTCACGAGCAGCAGCACGTGCGTAGGCGGGGCGTGCACCGGCACCGGCCTGCCGCCCAAGGCCATCGGCGAGGTCTGGGGGGTCTGCAAGGCCTACACGACCCGGGTGGGCGCGGGGCCCTTCCCGACCGAGGTCGAGGGAGCCGCGGGCGACCACCTGACCGAGAAGGGCAAGGAGTTCGGGACGACCACGGGCCGACGCCGTCGCGTCGGGTGGCTTGACCTGCCGGCCCTTCGCTACTCTGCACGGATCAACGGGTTCACCGGCCTGGCGCTCACCAAGGTCGACGTGCTCGAGGGCCTGGACGAGGTCAAGGTCTGCACGGGCTACGAGATCGACGGTGAGATCCACGAGGTCCCGCCCAGCGATCTGGGCGGCATGTCCGAGGCCACCCCGGTCCTGGAGACCGTGGACGGCAGCTTCGAGGGGTGCCGGGAGGCCCGATCCGAGGAGGCGCTCCCCGACGGCGCCATGGCGCTGGCCAAGCTGGCCGAGGAGGCTGCCGGCTGCCCGGTCCGCCTGGTCAGCGTCGGCCCGGAGCGCGAGGCTGCCATCCTGCGCTGAGCGCCCCTTCAAGGTGCCAGAGAGCCTATCGCCTTGGGAACGGGTCAAGAAGCTCGGGGTGTCACCGGAGGGGCACACGGATGTTGAAGACCTGTTGAGCGTACCGCTGGGTAGGAGAGCGCCAGGGCGCCACACGTCCGCTCAACCCCCAACCAGATCCCCTGTGGTCCGCTGGCGGCCGCTTTTCCCCCTGGTCGCCTGCCCTGGCATCTCCTCCATCCCTTCCTGACCCGAGCCGGGGTGCCGCCGGGCGGGGGACCCGGCGACCGAGACCTGCGACCTAGACCCCCAACGCCACGCGGACCACCGAGCGGGTGCCCGGCGCCAGACCCAGGATCAGCACGGCCAGCTTCACCAGACCCACCAGGGACGGATCCTCGTCGCCCCGCTCGGCCGACCGGTCGATCAAGACCACGATGGCGCCGACCAGCAACAGCTTCATGGCCGGGAAGCCCCACCCGTCGAGGAACCCGAGGAACATCTCGCTGACCGGGTGCTTTTCGCCGTAGTCGCTGATGCTGAGTCCCAGGAACCCGGCACCGGAACAGATACCGCCGGGGTTCGAGCAGATCGCCGTGAACGTTGCGAACC
>CAZBKU010000010.1:0-25666 GCA_964492585.1 uncultured Thermoplasmatales archaeon
GGATGCCACCGACTTCACGGAGGCCACGTTCCGCTTCGATCGCCCGGTCAGCTCGCTCTACCTCGACGGCAACGACAACGGGCCCGGCGCGATCATCAACTGGGGCCTGGTCGAGGAACCAGGAGGCCCCACCGACTGGTACATGGGTCACCTCGTCATGGATGAGGACGGCAACCCTATGATCCGGAACGCCACATTGGCCGTGGACGACGGCCCGCCGGCCTCGCGCCACATCCAGGGCGCCGCCGTGGGTCCCGACGGTCGCAGCTACATGGTCATGTCCCACGTGGAAGGCAACGACGACGTCGGGATGGCCCAGAACGCAGGCACGATGCCGCTGACCGTGGTCGTCCAGCAAGACGGGCCCACGCTGCCCGTGGCCCTGGAGGACCTGGCTCCCGACAGCTGACCGCACGATCCCGGGAGGGGAACGGGTCAGAGGCCAGGGCCGTGACGGATCGTCTCGACCGCCCTGATCCTAGGCCGGAGCGCAGGTTCCCGTCCGGCCGACCATCGCGTCATGGAGAGGCACGGGGCAGGGACGCACGATACCCTGCCCGGAACCCCAAGGGTTATACGTAGGCGGTGTCCCCCCTGTCGTATGACCAACGGAACGGTCAAGTTCTTCGACGCGCACAAGGGTTTCGGCTTCATCGAGACCTCCGCTCTAGACGACGACGTCTTCTTCCACATGGACGAGGTCGACGGCCCCGACCCCCGAGAGGGCCAGGCCGTCGAGTTCACCGTCGAGCAGGCTCCCCGTGGCCCCCGGGCCAAGGGCGTTACTTTCACCGAGTAACCGTCGAACCAAGCAACCGAGGCCCGCGCTCAGCGGGTCTTCCTTCTCTGCTGCCTCCGGGCGGCCATCCTCTCTTCTTCAAGCCGGGAGGCCGGACAGCCGGTCGGCCGCAACCCCCATGACCTTGGCGGGCCATGGCGGCCCGATGCGCGTCACCGTTTGCCAGCTCCCCGATGCCCCGGACGCCTTCGAGGCCGCCTGGAAGCAACTTGCCAGCCACGTGGCCGAGCACGGCACCGAGTTCCTCTTGCTTCCAGAGATGCCGGCCCCGCCCTGGTTCTGTGCACCTGCCGAGCCCGACCCGGTCGTCTGGCAGGAGGCCATGACGGCCCACGACGAGCTGGTCGAGCGGTTACCTCAGCTGGATGTGGCCCACGTGGTCACCTCGCGTCCTGCCGAGAGGGGGGACCGTCACGTCAACGAGGCCATCGCCTGGTCGGCCGACGAGGGTGTGCGAGTGATCCACGAGAAACGGTTCCTGCCCGACGAGCCCGGTTGGCACGAGGCCCGGTGGTACTCCCCCGGCACCCGGCCCTTCCAGCTGGCCAGCATCGGTGGGCTCCGGATGGGCACCCAGGTCTGCACCGATGTGATGTTCAACGAGCACGCCCGAGCCTACGGCCGCGACGGCGCGCACCTGATCCTCGTGCCGCGGGCCAGCGAGGGTGCCGAGCGCTGGTCGGTGGCCTGCCGGATGGCCGCCGTGGCCTCCGGTGCCTACGTGCTCAGCTCCAACCGGGGTGGGCCCGGGCATCGCGACGCGTCGATCACCTGGGGCGGGAAGGGGATGGTGGTCGACCCCGAGGGCCGGGTCCTGGCGCGGACGACCCAGGACACCCCGTTCGCAACGGTGGACGTCGACCCGGCGGTGGCCGAGGCCGCCAAGGAGACCTACCCCCGGTACGTGGAAGGGTGAGCTCCTCTCATGGGTCTCCACGTCCCCAGTGTTTTTCCACCCCCGAACCCCTTGGGTCGACGGGGCCATCATGTCTCGGGGGACCATCCACACGCTGGCGCTGATAGGGAGCGCGTTCTTGATACTGACCGTCGTCCCGCTTGGGACCGCGGGGACGGCCGAGGATCCGGAGGTCACCGATCCCGCCGGGGACGCTGAGCATTTCGAGTTCAAGAACCAGGAACCGACGTTGGACGTCGAGGCCGTCTGGTTCTCCTGGGATCCGTCCGGCGCCCTGGAGGTGACCCTCCAGATCCCACAGGCCGACAGCTTCGACCCGTCGGCCACCATGGATCCCAACGACGAGACCACCTTCTACGACGTCTACGTGGACGTCAGCGGCGAGGCCTACACGATCCGGGCCAACTGGACCGCGGAGGGTCAAGCCACGTTCAGCGCGGGCCAGGCGCTGCAGATCGAGCGGCAGGGGGTCTGGCCGGACTGGATGACCGGCAACATCCATGGGAACCTGACGCCCGTCGAGGGGCAGGCCGAGACCGGTGAGCCCGCCAGGATCACGATGACGGTGCCTGGATCGGTCCTAGGTGGGCTAGGTCCGGGGGATGTCATCGAGGAGCCCGGCTTCTCGACCTACGTGGACCACCACACCCCGCCCCAACCGAACGCCGAGCAACACCATCCCGGCCACGTGGATCAGAACGACGAACCCGGCCGCTCGTTCGCGATCACCTCCGAGGCCGGGGCTGGTGCCGGGGCCGAGCCCGGAAGCGGGTCCGAGGATGAGGGCACAAGCATGGTGCCGTCGATCACGATGAGCGTGGCGATCGTCGTGGGGATCGTGACCGCGCTCGTGCTGGCCAGGCACCGCTGACGGTGGCCGGAGGTACGACCGGTGACCTATGGTCCTGTCCCCGAGCCCGCGCGATCCACACCATCTGCCGCGTCGATCTCGAGGACCGGCTCCTTCGCACGGAGCGCGAAAACGAGCGTGACCAAGCCCATGACGGCGGCCACACCGAGAACGGCGATGCCCATGCCGGCCAGGTCGGCCACCAGGGCTGAGCCAAGGGCACCGACGGCGTACCCCAGGTCCCGCCAGAACCGATAGATCCCGAGAGCCGAGGCTCTCCACATGGCTCCAGCGGCATCAGAGACCAGGGCCAGGAACGTCGGGTACACCATGCCGGTGCCCAGCCCGGTCACCACGGCGGCGACCAGGAACCCGGGGTAGCTGGTGGCCCAGGCGAACCCGGCCACGCCCACGGCTTGGGCGGCTAGGCCGGGCACGATCAGGGCCTTGCGACCCCACCGATCCGAGAGGGGGCCGAAGAGGAGCTGGGAGGCGCCCCAAACGGCAGGGTAGGCGGCCACGACCACCCCCGTGCGGCCCACCCCCAGACCAGCGGTGGCCAAGATCAGGGGGAGCAAGCCCCAGAGCATGCCGTCCTTGAGGTTGGTGGCCAGCCCGCCAAGGCTGCTGGCCGACAGGGTGGGCTCGGTCACGCTGGTCCGGGCGGCCACCCGGGCAAGGGAGGGTGCTTGATCGGGATCCGAGCCCTCGTCCTGCTGTGCTTTCAGCGCGTGGCCGCCGGTGTCGCGGACGAGCAGGGACAACAAGAGGCCGATCACGGCCAGAGCCAGGCCCAGGTAGAAGGGCTCGGGGCGCAGGCCGTAGCGGGAGGCCACGATGCCGGTGAGCAGGGCCACCAGGGCCAGCCCGCCGTACCCAGCGGCCTCGTTGAGGCCCGTGGCCAGGCCTCGCTGGTCGGGCCGGGAGAGGTCGATCTTCATGACCACCGTCATCGACCAGGCCAGGCCCTGGTTGGCACCGAGGAGCACGTTGGCACCGAGCACCCACCACCAGGTCTGGGCCCAGAGCAAGATCAGAGGCACAGGCAGGGCCAGCAGCCATCCCAGGATCAGCACCCGGCGCCGGGTCCACCGGTCGCCGAGGTCGCCGGCCACGAAGTTGACCAGGGCCTTGGCCACACCGAACGTGGCGATGAAGGCCACGATAGCGGTGGTGGAGGCCAACCCGAAATCATGCTCGGCGACCAAGGGCAGCACCGTGCGCTCGAGGCCCACCATGCCGCCGACGAAGGCGTTGAGCAGGATGAGCAGGCCGAACTGGAGCCGGTTCTCGCCGATGCCGATACGGGTGGAGCCTGGGGTGGCACCCGGCGAACCGGGGTGGGAGGTGCTCATCCGGCCGCGCACCGGTTCGCGCCGGCCTCGAGATCGATCACGTCCTCGTCGGGGAACGTCCCGGCCCGGTTGTGGTCGACGATCCGCTTGTGGTTGGGGGGCTCATCAGGCAGCCGATCCAGGAGCGCTTCCACGAACGCGTCTCCGTCAAGGCCAAGCAGGCCGACCCGGTCCGCCAGCTCACCCATCCGGGCCCCATGGATCTGGCCGTCGAAGGCCAGCGGCTGGGACGCGTGGGCTGGGAGGACCACGACCTCGTCCGGCAGCGAGAGCAACCGTTCGAGGGACCGGTGGAGCGCTCGGGCGCGATCCGGGGCCCCATCGCCGGCTTCGAGGTCGGGTCGACCCACGCCCTGTGGGAAGAGCGTGTCGCCCGTGAGCAGGGCGCGGTCATCGACCAGGAAGGTCGCGCTCTCCGGCGTGTGCCCCGGCGTCCCGAGGACCTCGATCCGGGTCTCGCCGACCCAGAGCACCTCTCCATCGCCGATCGCCTCGTGGGCGAAGCCCACGGGTGCGCCTTGGGGGAGGAGATGGGTGGCGTCCGTGGCGTTGGCCAGCTGCCGGGCACGGGAGAGGTGGTCGGCGTGGACGTGGGTCTCGAGGACGTGGGTGATCGTCCAGCCCCGGTCCTCGGCGATCGCCAGGTAGACCTCGGGGTCCAGGGCGGGATCCACGACCACCGCCTGACCGTGGGAGCCGATGAGGTAGGAGAGGCAACCTTTCCCGGTGCGGCGCACTTGGATCACACGGGTGTCTCCCGACCCCAAGGTGAACTCGGCGGTGTTCCACGCCAGGCTCCAGGCCCGGAGGCCGCCGTCCAGCGTGAGCGCCTCGATACCCCGGTGCCGGAGGGCCTGGGTCGCCTGCGCAGCTGTGAGACCGGCGCCGCACACGGTGACCACGGGACCCTCGGGATCCTCGACGGCCTCGAGGCCCGAGGGATCGCCGGCCTTGAGCTCGTCGTAGACGGGCAGGTTGGTGCTGCCTGGGATGTGCCACTCCTCGTGGTCCTGCTCTGGCCGGATGTCGAGAACGGTGACGGGGTCACCGCGGGCCAGCCTGGCGCGCAGATCGTCGACGCTGATCGTCGTCTGGTCTTCCATGGGGGAACCTCACACGAAGACGGTGGTATCGGCGTCCTTGGCGAACTCGAGGAAGTCGGGGGACCCGCAGGCGGGCTCGACCCCTTCGATGAACCCGTCGCTCTCGTACCCGAAGACGTCGATGGTGAAGCCGCAGGGGAAGAGCTTGGCGCCCCCCTCGATGAGTTCCTCGATCAGATCCTGGACCGGAGGGACCCCGTGCCGGTCCAGGTCGCGGTTCATCATGGTCGTGGCCATGGCCTCCATGCCGGGAAGCGCAGCCACAAGCGCGGGCATCCGCATGGGCATCGCGGGGTTGCCCACCGGTGAGATGCGAAGGCGTCGCTCTTCCTCGGGTCGAAGGATCTGCAGGCCGTAGAAGGTGAAGAAGACGCCGACCTCCCAGCCCTTCCTTAGGGCCTGGGCGGCCATCATCAGCGGGGGGTAGGCCATGTCCAGGCTCCCCTTGGAGGCGATGATGGCCAGCCGGGTCGTGTCGGCTGTGGCGTCCTCTGCGTCGGGCACCGTGCTCTCTGCGACGGTCGGGGGTGTGGCTTGCTGGGTTCTGCTCATGGATTGGCCTCCGGTGCGTTGGGATCTTCGTCAGGATGGGCTAGCGTCCAGTCCGGGGCCCCGGGCTCGATGCGGTGGGCATCCAGGCCGCGGTCCCTGAGCCGCGTGACAGCCTGGTCGGAGTAGCTGCAGAAGGGCCCCCGGCAATAGACGAAGATCGGGCGGTCGCTTGGCAGCTCGTCGGCCCGATCCTCGATCTCGTCGACGGGGATCGAGACGGCCTCGGGCAGGTGGGCCCAGCCGTACTCCCCGACCGGACGGACATCAAGGAGCACAACCTCGCCGGCCTCGGCCCTCCGGATCACCTCGCTCGGGTCCTCGGCCAGGAGCTGGCCGCGGTCGCCCAGGTGTTCCTCGAGAAGCGCGTCGATCCCCGGCAAGCGCTCGTGGGCCAGGTCGCGGAGCGCACGCCATAGGCCGAAGACGGCCGGGTCGGCCAGACGGTAGTACGCGTAGGTGCCCTCGCGACGGACGGTGGCCAGTCGGGCTTCCTTGAGGGTCTGCAGGTGCTGGCTGGCGTTGGCCACCGAGATGCCCATCTGCTCGGCCAGATCCTGCACGGCGCGCTCCTTCTGGGCCAACAGGTCAAGGATCTCCAGGCGCTTGGCGTTACCCAGGGCCTTGCTGACCCGGGCGAACTCGGTGTAGAGGTCGTCCTTGAAGCGCCGGTGCTCGTGGGGATCGGAGGGTGTCATGGTGGACCTCCTCGGTCGGTGGCGGAGGTCGCACGATCGGGGGCATGGCTCAAGCCGTGGTAGGCCAGTGCGGCACCGACCACGACAAGCATCAGACCGACGAGCACCGGAGCCAGGTGCTCGACCGCGTGGAACTCGAAGGCGCTGAGGCCATGCAGCGGGATGAGGAACGCGAGGTAGAGGCCCTCGACCGCTACGGTGGTCGACAGGGCCCAGCGTCGGCCGCGTCGGATCCCGTACCACGAGAGGGCGACGATGGCGACCCCAAGAAGGGCCGCCAGGAAGCCGCCGTTGGCTTGGATGTGGCTGACGTACGAGGCCAGCTCCGGGTTGTTGGCCCCCAGCTCGGCAGCGGTTGCCCCATCGAGGGCGGTGACGCCGGGCTCGAAGGCATCGCTGGTCAGAGCCCGGTAGGCTGCCCCCAGGCCCTCGAGGATCGCAACGACCCCCGTGAGGGCCAGCAGCGACCATCCCCACCGGAGCGTCCGGTTGGAGGCGGCCACAGGGGATCCGGCGGACGGCCCGGACCGAGAGGAGGGCGAGGGCCGGTTCATCGGTGGACCCCCTCGCATCCCTTGGAGCGGTTGTCCAGCGCCGGTCCGAGAGCCCCCAGACGGCCCTGGGCGGTGGGCTCACCGATCCCATCCGATCTATTGTTCAACTGTTCCATTGAATAGATGATTATAGGGCTTTGTACAAAAATCCTTGGTCCCGTGCCACCGTTCGCGGCACCCGGGTACGCCCAGGAGAGGCGCGAAGGCCGGGCAGAGTGCAGTGCAGGGAGCCCCGAGGGAGACGCCACGCCCGGTCTTAGGGGAGCCGGCCATCTAGAACACCTCGGCAGTGTCGTGGGCCATGGCGTACGCCTGGGCCAAGGTCAGGACCACCGTCACGGCCTCGGCGGTCTGATCCCAGGTCTCGTAGGCCTCGTGGTCCGGGAACGCATTGATCCTAGGGCATCCCTTGGCGTGGGTGAGCTCCAGCAAGGCAGCGTCATCCAGAGCCTCCATGTCCTCGGTGGTCTCCGCCAGGGCTCGGGAGACGCCGAAGGAGACCACCGTACTGGCCGGTGTGGCCTTCAAGAGATCCGGCGTCGCCACGATCTCGATCACCTCCTCCGAGCCCGGAGGCTGGGATCGGATCTCGACGCGTTGCTCAAGCACGAAGGGAAGGACCAGGGCATCGAGGACGCAGTACGTATGGTACACGTCGCCTCCCACGCGGACCTCGTGCCGGGTCCCCCCCTCGGAGACGAGGAGGTCCTCCCACGTGAACCGGTCGCCGGTGGCGAAGGTATCGGAGCTCTCGAAGAGGGCTGAGAGCTCACCTAGGGTCTCGGGCGGTTCGTCCAGGCCGAAGAGGGTCCGGGTACGCCTGGCCAAGGGCTCGGGGATCTCGATCCCGGTGTAGTCGCTTCCGTCGTCGGGCGCTAGGTCGATCGTTTCGAGCTGGGTTCGTCCCATCGCCTGCCTGTAGACACCGATCCGCCTTAGGTCAAGGAGTGAGCTCAAGTGTAGTACACGCGCCGAGAGCACCGCCTGGAGGTTTATGTGGTGGTCGCTCTCTGGTGGGGGTGATGACCGATCAAGGCCTGGATGCCCCCGAGGCGGTCACCTGCCTGGAGACCCCAGGTGACTGCAACTGCTACTTCTGCAGTCTCTTCGAGCTCCTGGGCCGCAAGTGGACCCTCCACACCGTCGGGTTCCTGTCCGAGGCAGACAGCGTGCGGTTCAATGAACTCAAGCGCATGCTCGACGGGATCAGCCCGCGAACGCTATCCGATCGGCTCTCAGAACTTGAGGAGATGGGGTTGATCGAGCGTATCGATCACGGGACGATACCACCCAAGGTCGAGTACCGGTTGACCGAGAAGGGTGAAGACCTCGACCGGATCTACGAGACGCTCATGGCATGGGCCGACCGGTGGGACGTCGACATCGTCCAACCCCCCGATCCCCCAGAGGACGAGGCCAGCGACCGGGACCGCGCACAGACCGACCGGTGAGCCAGACAGGCCCTCCCGTAGGATTGGGGAGGGAAGGGTCTCGCCATCAGCTCGATCCTGGGACCTGGTCGAACCAGCGCTGGAGCTGCATCCCGTCACGGATGTCGTCCTTCATGCCCTCGGGACCGACGAAGGTGAGTCGGATCGGATCCCGTTCTCCCTGGAACTCGATCCTATACGTCCCCATGGGGCAGCAGCGCCGCTCCTCGGCGGCGAAACCGAGGACCAACTGAAGGGTCTCCTGGTCGCCGGGGAAGATGAAGGTGTAGCCGCCGTCCTCGTCCTCGATGCCGGTGGCCCGTTGCATCATCTCGACGGCCGGCGGTTTCCGCTCTTCCAGCCGCTCAGGCGTCAGATCGCAGTAGTCAGGGATGGCGTCGTGGGCATGCGGTGCCATGGATGGCCATGGTGGTCGATGGGCCTTCAAGCTGGCAGTGAACTGGGCTGAAGCACTTTCCTCCGTGGAAGCGGGGGACGTGGGCTCATGCCGGAGAGCACAGGTCCTCTCTGGCCACCGCAACGGCCACGGCGTGCGGGGAACCGACGGTTCTACTCCACGCTGAAGTCGATGCCTTGGGCCAGCGGCAGGTCGTCGCCCCAGTTGATCGTCACCGTCTGCCGACGCATGTACTGCTTCCAGGAGTCGCTGCCGGCCTCGCGGCCGCCGCCGGTCTCCTTCTCGCCGCCGAACGCGCCGCCGATCTCAGCACCGCTGGTGCCCATGTTGACGTTGGCGATCCCGCAGTCGCTGCCGGCCGCCGACAGGAACCGCTCGGCTTCCTTGAGGTTCTGGGTGAAGATGCTGGAGGAGAGGCCCTGGGGCACGCTGTTGTGCCACGCGATGGCCTGCTCGAGGTCCTGGTACCGGATGGCGTAGAGGATCGGGGCGAAGGTCTCCTCCTCGACGATGGGCATGTCGTGGGTGGCCTCGACGATGGTCGGTTCGACGTACCGGGGTCCCAGGTCCTCGCGACGGTCGCCGCCGGTGAGGATCTGCCCGCCTTGCTTCTCGGCGTGACCCAGGGCCTCGAGCATGTCGTCGACCGCCCGCTCGTTGATCAGCGGCCCCATGAGCGTGTCCGGGTCCAGGGGATCGCCGATGGGGACCTGCTCGTAGTTCTTGATCAGACGGTCGAGCAGGTCGTCGGCGACGTCCTCGTGGACGAACAGGCGCCGGATGGTCGTGCAGCGCTGGCCGGCTGTGCCGACAGCGCCGAACATGATAGCGCGCTCGGCCAGCTCCAGGTCGGCGCTGGGGGTCACGATGGTGCCGTTGTTGCCACCAAGCTCCAGGATGGTGCGACCCATGCGTTGGCTGACCTCCTCGGCGACCGTGTAGCCCATGGCGCACGAGCCCGTGGCGCTGATCAGCGGGATCCGGCGGTCGCTGGTCATCCAGTCGCCCACGGTGGACCCCCCGCCGCAGCAGAGGGTCATGACGCCAGGATGCCCGTGCTCCTCAAGCAGGTCGTTGGCGATCCTGCTCACCGCTATGGCGGTCAGGGGCGTGCTGCTGGAGGGTTTCCAAAGCATGCTGTCGCCACAGACCGCGGCGATGAAGCTGTTCCACGACCAGACGGCCACGGGGAAGTTGAACGCGGTGATGATGCCGACCACGCCCATGGGTTGCCACTGCTCGTACATGCGGTGGTCGGGGCGTTCGGTGGCCATGGTCTTGCCGTAGAGCTGGCGGGACTGGCCCACGGCGAAGTCGGCCAGGTCGATCATCTCCTGGACCTCGCCCTTGCCTTCCTCGAGGATCTTGCCGTTCTCCAGGGCGACCAGAGCGCCAAGGTCGTCCTTGTGCTCCCGCAGGCGGTCGCCGAAGTCCCGGATCATCTCACCGCGGTCCGGAGGCGGGACCTCTCGCCAGACCTCGAAAGCCTCCTTGGCGGCGCGGACCGTGCGCTCGTAGTCCTCCTGGCTCGCTCCCCGGACGGTGGCCAGTCGGATCCCGTCGATCGGCGTGGTGACCTCGATGGGATCACCGGTGCCGTACCAATCGGTCCCATCGGTCACGCCGGCCAGCTCGCCGCCGGGCTCGAGACCCACGGCTTCCAGGATCTCGTGGTACCGCTCAGGAAGGTCCCCTGCATCGCCGCTCGGTGACATCACCTTGGTTAGGTCGGCCACGGAGGAAAAGCCTAGCCCTCACCCGGGTGACACGGTGCCACACCCCAAGCGGCCGCCCCGGTCCTCTTCGCGGTAAAGTTTTCCCTCCTGAGCCTCTTGGCGCCCGTGTAGGAGCGAGCTTACCATGAGCTTCGAGAACGAGTTGACCTTCCTAACATACCAGCAGGATGGGAACGAGGCCAAGTTCCACCAGTCCTTCGACGACGCCGTCGAGGCTGTACGAGCCGAGCTTGGCCAGGACCATCCTTTGCGCATCGGTGGCGAGAACGTCGAGACCGGCGAGACCTTCACCGTCACCAGCCCGGCCGACACCGACCTGGTGATCGGCCAGTTCGCCTCCGGCACCGAGGACGATGTGAACGAGGCCGTCGCCGTGGCCCACGAGTCCTTCGACGACTGGCGGACCAAGAGCTACGAGGAACGCGCCGAGATCTTCGAGAAGGCCGCCGACATCATGCGCGACCGCAGGTTCGAGCTGGCGGCCACCATGACGATCGAGAACGGCAAGAACCGCATGGAGGCCATCGCCGACGTCGACGAGGCCATCGATTTCTTGGCCTTCTACAGCCAGGAACTACGCAGGCACAAAGGGTACGTGTACGACACCGGGGAGCCCAGCCCCGGCCAGCACTGCACCAACCTGCTGCGACCCTACGGCGTCTTCGGTGTCATCGCGCCGTTCAACTTCCCGCTGGCCATCCTGGTCGGCATGACCACCGGCGCCCTGATCACCGGGAACACGGCCGTCGTCAAGCCGGCCAGCGCGACCCCGATGATCGCCCACACGTTCTTCGATATCCTCGAGGACGCCGGCCTCCCCGACGGCGTGTTCAACCTGGTCACCGGCGGCGGTCGCGACGTGGGCCAGCCCATCGTCGAGCACCCCGAGGTCAAGGGCCTGGTGTTCACCGGGTCCCGCGAGGTCGGGCTGGAGGCCCAGAAGACCTTCGTCGAGATGGGCAAGCGTGGCCCGGTCATCGCCGAGCTTGGCGGCAAGAACTCGGTCATCGTGTCCGACAACGCCGACCTCGAGAAAGCCGTCAACGGCGTGATGAAGGGCGCGTTCTCCTTCAGCGGCCAGAAGTGCTCGGCCACCAGCCGGGTCTACGTCCACCAGGACGTCTACGACACCTTCGTGGCCGACCTGGTCGACGAAGCCGAGGACCTGGTCGTCGGCGAGCCCTGGGACAAAGAGACCTTCGTCAGCCCTGTCATCGACGACGCCGCCCTGGAACGCTACCAGGACATCGTGTCCAAGGCCGAGGCCGACGGGACCATCCAGCTCGGAGGGAACATGATCGAGGACGACGACCTGCCCGACGGGCGCTACGTCGAGCCGACCATCGTCACCGACCTCCCCCACGAGCACGAGCTGGCCACCGAGGAGCACTTCCTGCCCTTCGTGACCATCCACAAGGTCGAGGGTTTCGACGAGGCCCTGGAGAAGGCCAACGACAGTGACTACGCCCTGTGCGCCGGCCTGTTCAGCGAGGACGGCGAGGAGGTCAGCCACTGGCTGGACCGCATCGAGTCAGGCATGTGCTACGTGAACCGGCACCAGAGCGCCACCACCGGGGCCCTGGTCCAAGGCCAGCCCTTCGGAGGCTGGAAGTTCAGCGGCACCACCGGCACGTTCGCTGGCGGGTACTGGTACCTGCCCCAGTTCATGCGGGAACAGTCCCGGACCATCGTCAAGGAAGGCTAGACCGTCGACCGTGGCGGCCGGGCCCCCGGCCGCCTACCTCTTCTTCTCCGATCTCTTCCCCCTGGTCCAGCCCAGCCCGAGCACCGTCTCTATGGCCGCCAGGTGCTGCAGGTCCCGGCGGTGGTCCTCGATGACGCGCTCCTGGGCGACCTGGTGCACCTTGGTCAGGGGCCGAGCTTCGACGTCCAAGGCCACACGGAAGAGGACCAGGCCCTCGGCAGGCGCCAGGCGCTGGCGGGGCAGGCGGGTGCCATCCAACCCGGCCTCGATGTCGGTAAGGGTGATCCCCCCCTCGGCCACGTCCAGGCAGGCCCCGACCATGCGTCGGACCTGGTTCCACAGGAAGCTCTCGCCGGTGATCTGGAACACCAACCGGTCGCCCTGCTGCCAGGATTCGCACCGGGTGATCGTCCGGGTGGGTCGGCGACCTGCCTCGAGCCTGGCGAACTGGCTCACGTCGTGGGTGCCCTCGAACAGGCGCCAGGCCTCGGCGGCGGCCTGGGTGTCCAGGTCGTCGAGCACCGGCCAGTGGTACCGGTAGGTCCTGGCCGAGGCTTCCCGGCGGGGATCGTACCCGTCGGGCACCTGGGCTCCGGCCCACGGCAGGATACCCTTGGTCCGGCCGGCCAGCGCCCGGGCCACCGTGTCCAGATCGGCCACCGCGTCCAGGGCCACCGGATGGTCCAGAGCCGAGACACCACGATCGGTCCTGCCGGCGGCCCGGAAGGCGGGATCCTCGGCCAAGAGCCCGGCGCTGCCGAGGGCCTCGAGCACGTCGCCATCCACGGTCGCCCGGTCCGGCTGGCGCTGGCTACCGTGGAACCGGCCACCGTCGAAGGCCAGGCGGAGGAGCAGGCGCTGGGCCACGGCGGTGGACCGGCGGTCCTCTGGTTAGGCGTTGCGGACGACGGCCGATGGCCGGCGGCCGACCGCAGGGAGACGGGGGAGCGGCAGGGCGTCTGGCCGTTGGAAGGACCTTGGCCGAGGGGGCATCCAAGGCCGGGTCCCTTGGCACACAGCCACGCCATCTCCGGCCCCTACCTTTTAATAGGGAAAGTTGTTGTCGCAGCCCCATGACCCCGGACCCCGCACGCTCCCGTGAGCGGTTCACCCGTTTCGAGCGGGCCCGTATCATCGGTGCGCGCGCCCTGCAGGTGAGCAGCGGAGCGCCGATCCTGATCAAGGTCGACGCCGAGGAGGCGATCGATCCCATCCGGGTCGCCGAGCGTGAGTTCGAGGAAGGGGTCATCCCCGTGACCGTCCTACGCTTGAGCAAGGCCTCGTCCTGAAGGTGCCCATTTGAGCCAGATCCTCGACGTCCGGTACCGCAAGATCCTCGACAGCCGGGGCAACCCGACCGTCGAATGCGACGTCTGGAGCGAGGCTGGTTTCGGGACCGCAGCGGCCCCTTCCGGCGCCAGCACCGGCGCCAACGAGGTCGTCGCGTTCCCCAAGGGTTCCGTCGACGAGGGCATCCGTCAAGCCCGCAACCGGTTCGCACCGGCACTCGAAGGCTTCGACGCCACCGACCAGGAAGGCGTGGACGCCATCCTGGAGGAGAGCGACGGCACGCCCGACTTCGAGAGCGTCGGCGGGAACGTGGCCGTGGCCACGAGCCTGGCCTGCGCCAAGGCCGCCGCCAGCGAGCAGGGTCGACCCCTGTACCGCTACCTGGGCGGCGCCCTGGCCCGTCAGCTACCGATCCCCTTCGGCAACGTGCTCGGCGGCGGTGCTCACGCCATCGGCGGGACCGACATCCAGGAGTTCATGGCCGTGCCCGACACGCGCCGGCCCCAGGATGCCGTGTTCGCCCAGGCCCGGGTGCACAAGGAGCTCTCTCGTGTCCTCAAGGATCGCCTGCCCGACACGACCTTGGGCAAGGGCGACGAGGGTGCCTGGGTCGCCTCGGTCTCCAACGAGGAGGCCCTGGAGGTCACCCAAGAGGCCTGCCAGCTGATCGGCAAGGACATCGGGGTCGACATCGGGATCGCCCTGGACGTGGCAGCCACCGAGCTGTACCACGATGGGGCCTACCGATACAAGGATCAGGACCGCTCCACCGGGGAACAGCTCGACATGCTCGTCGACATGGTGGACCGGTACCCGATCGTCTCCATCGAGGATCCCTTCGACGAGGAGGACTTCGAGGGCTTCGCCGACCTCACCCGAGCGGTCGGCGACCGGTGCCTGGTCGTCGGTGACGACCTGTTCACCACCAACGAGGACAGGCTGCGCCGCGGCATCCAGGAGGGTGCGGCCAACGCAATCCTTATCAAACCCAACCAGGTTGGAACGCTCACTCGGACCGTGCGAACGGTCCAACTTGCGCATCGTTCCGGGCTCAAGACCATCATGAGCCACCGGAGCGGGGAGACCACGGACGAGACCATCGCGCATCTCGCCGTGGCGCTCGGCTGCCACGCCATCAAAACGGGCGCGGTCGGCGGGGAGCGCATCGCCAAGCTCAACGAACTCATCCGGATCGAGGAACAGATCGGAGGAATCTAACGTGGCGGAGACCGAGACGACGGAAACGGCCCCGGCCGACGCCGAGGTTGAGGAGACCGAGGACCAGGGCGAGGTAGAGACCCTGGTCCCCGAGGATCAGTACCTCTCCTGCGGTGTCCATATCGGGACCCAGCAGAAGAACGCGGACATGGAGCCCTTCATCTACCGGGTGAGGAACGACGGGCTGTTCGTGCTGGACGTGAACACGACCGACCAGCGGATCCGCCTGGCCGCCCGGTTCCTCTCGCAGTTCGAACCGGAGGACATCCTGTTCGTCTCGGCCCGGCAGTACGGCCAGAAGCCGATCCAGATGATGGCCGACCACCTGGGCATCACGGCCATGCCCGGCCGGTTCATGCCCGGCACGATGACCAACCCCAACACGCGGCTCTACTTCGAGCCCGAGGTCGTCGTGCTCAACGACCCCGTCGGTGATCAGCAGGTCCTGCGCGAGGCCCTGAACATCGGCATCCCGGTCGTCGCCATGCTCGACACCAACAACGAGCTGCGCAACGTCGACCTGGCCATCCCCACCAACAACAAGGGGCGCCGGTCGCTGGCCCTGGTCTACTTCCTGCTCGCCCGCGAGCTGGCCAAGATTTGGGGCGTCATCGACGAGGATGACGACTGGGAACCCACGGTCGACGATTTCGAAGCGTCTCTGTGAGACGCTTCGAGCGACCGAACGCTGCAGCCACCACAGCCCAGCGTTCGGCCCGACCGAGGCATCCCTCTAGGGATGTCGAGAGAGCACGGGCGCGAGGCCCGCGACCCCGAGCGGCCGTGGGGATCTGGGACCTGGCCGGGCGACCCCCGACGGGCCGAGCGCGGCAAGTCCCGAACCACGTCGCCTCTGAGCCGGTTGACCGCGCGCCGGCCCCGGTCGGCCGCTGATCTCCCCCCTCTCCGGGTCCCTGGACCCGAAACCTGAAGTAGACCAGAGGGCAACCGCTGCTCCGTGAGAGGCCAGGCCCCCGTCGACCGACCGGAGCTGGAGGACCTCAGGTCCCAGACCCCCCATGCCCTAGCCAGGGTCATCCTTCGGTACACCCGGGATCAGAAGGGCATCCTTGGCCTGGGCATCACCTCCAGTGTGCTGGCCAGGGTCTTCGAGCTGGCGCCGGCCTTCCTGCTCGGCTTCGGCCTGGACACCCTGTTCTTCGAGGCCCGGTCCTTCGTGCTGCCCGGGTGGCCGACGGCCTGGACCCCAGCGGATCCCTTGGGCCAGCTCGTCCTGCTCGGCGGCCTGATCCTCGGGTCCTACGCCCTGGCCGCGGGCCTGGGCTGGGTCAACGGTTGGTGCTGGAACCGGGTGGCCCAGACGATCCAACACCGGGTCCGCACCGATGCCTACGGGGCCATGCAGGAACGCGAGCTGGCGTTCTTCGACCACCGGCAGACCGGCGAGCTGATGTCGATCCTCAACAACGACGTCAACCAACTCGAGCGGTTCCTGACCCACGGCCTCAACATGGGCTTCAGGATCGTGGTCATGGTCGGCGGCATGGCCGCGATCATGCTCCTCCTGCACTGGCAGCTGGCCCTGATCCCGCTGATCTCCATCCCGATCCTGGGCTGGGTCAGCATCCGGTTCGTCGACCGGATCTACCCCAAGTACCAGGAGGTCCGTTCCTCGGTGGCCCGCCTGAACAGCCGGCTGGAGAACAACCTGGGCGGCATCGACGTGGTCAAGACATACCGCCAGGAGGGCTTCGAGCGCGGACGGGTGGAAGACGCCTCAGAAGGGTACCTCAAGGCCCAGTGGGACGCGATCACGACGCGGATCAAGTTCTTCCCGGCCCTCCGTCTGATCACGGCGGCCACGTTCACAGCCACGTTCCTGGTCGGCGGCTGGTGGGTCATCGCCGGCTCGCCCGGGACACTGGCCGGCCTGGCCGGGGCCGGCGTGCTCACCGCCGGCACCCTGGTGACCTTCCTGTTGTACACGCGCCGGTTCATGTGGCCGATGCGGGAGCTGGGCCGGATCGTCAACGACCACCAGTACGCCGAGGCCGCCAGCGAACGGATCCTGGGCCTGCTGGAAGCGCCACCGGCCATCCGCGACCGGGCCGGCGCCCGCCAGCCGGACGCCTTCGAGGGCCGGGTGCGGGTCGAGGACGTGTGGTTCTCCTACGACGGCGATCAGGCCCCGGTGCTGCAAGGCGTCGACCTGGAGGTCCAGCCCGGGGAGACGATCGGCTTGGTCGGGGCCACCGGCAGCGGGAAGACCACCTTGGCTCGTCTCTTGATCCGGTTCTACGAGGCCGAGCGCGGCCGGATCCTGATCGACGAGCACCCCGTCACCGAGCTCGCTCTGGCAAGCCTGCGTGACCGGGTCAGCTACGTCCGCCAGGAACCCTACCTCTTCTACGGGACCGTGGCCGAGAACCTTCTCTACGGGGAACCCGGTGCCACCGACGAGGAGCTCGTCGAGGCGGCCCGGACCGCCGGAGCCCACCGGTTCATCGAGGACCTACCCCAGGGCTACGACACGATGGTCGGTGAGCGCGGCGTCAAGCTCTCCGGCGGCCAGCGCCAGCGTATCGCGTTGGCTCGCGCCATCCTGTCGGACCCCGATATCCTGATCCTCGACGAGGCGACCAGCCACGTCGACAACGAGACCGAGCAGATCATCCAGCAGCGCCTGGGCCCGATCACCGAGGACCGGACGACGTTCATCATCGCGCATCGTCTCACCACGGTGGTCGACGCCGACCGGATCGTCGTGCTCGACCAGGGCCAGGTGAAGGAGGTCGGCAGCCACCAGGACCTCGTGCTCCGCGGCGGGATCTACGCTGGTCTGTGGGAGGCCCAACGGGATGGGGACGACCCTGGGCCGACCACGTACCCGGTGGGTCGAAGCGAGGAGGCGCCGTGACGTCCGGAGCTGGCCCGGTCGGGTCCAACGAGGCACGTGTCTATGGCTGACCCTGTGCCTTACCGGTGGCAGAGATGGCCCGACCGAGGTCCCGGCGTCGTCGCGACGGCACACCCGCGCCATAGCGACCCGGGACGATCCTCCAGCGAGCTTCGAGAGGCGCCCTGGGAGCGAGGGTCCCCCGGTCAGATCTTCGGCACGGGGATGTTCTTCTCGATCTCGTCGAGGATCTCCTCGCCGGTCACGCCGCGGATCCGGGGCTCGGGCTTGAGGATCAGCCGGTGGGCCAGGCCGGGTTTGAGCACGCGCTTGACGTCGTCCGGGGTCACGTAGGTGCGCCCATCCAGGGCGGCCTTGGAGCGGCCGAGCTTCAGCAGGGCCTGGCAGCCGCGCGGTGAGGACCCGACCAGGACTTTGTCGTGCTCCCGGGTCTGCCAGACGAGCTCGCTGATGTACTGGAGCAGCGAGTGATCCATCTTGATCCGCTCGACGACCTGTTGCATGGCCACGATCTGTTTGGGGGAGGTGACCGCGTTGACCTCCGCATCGTCCTGGCGACGTTCCAAACGGCGACGCATGATCTCGACCTCGTCGCCGCGGTCGGGGTAGCCCATGCTGATCTTGATCAGGAAGCGGTCCATCTGGGCCTCTGGCAGAGGGTAGGTCCCCTCCTGCTCGACCGGGTTCTGGGTGGCCATGACCACGTAGGGCTTGGTCAGCCGATGCGTGGTACCCTCCACGGTGACCTGGCGCTCCTGCATGGTCTCGAGCAGGGCCGCCTGGGTCTTGGGCGGGGCTCGGTTGATCTCGTCTGCCAGGAGGAAGTTGGTGAACACGGGACCGGGACGGAACTCGAACTCGTTGGTCCGCTGGTTGAACATGTAGATCCCGGTGATGTCGGCCGGGAGCAGGTCCGGGGTGAACTGGATCCGGCGGAAGTCGCAGCCCGAGGCTTGGGCGAACGTGTTCACGGTCAGGGACTTGGCCAGGCCGGGCACGTCCTCGAAGAGGATGTTGCCGGCGGCAAGGACGTTGAGCATCACCAGCTCGAGACGGTCGGGCTTGCCGACGATGACCTTGCCGACCTCGTCCAGGACGGCGTTGCTGGTCTTGTGGACCTTCTTGACCGCCTGCTGAAGGTCCTGAGCGCTCTCTTGGTCACTCGGATAGGTTCGCCCGGTCGCTGTCATCTCGTTCACTCGTGCTCCTCCTCTCAGGCTAGGGGGCCCAGCGGGTAGTGGGGCCGGGGTCTTTTATGTGTTATCGTGTGGCCGGCTTCGCGACGTCTATAAAAGACCCTCCCTGAGGCCGGAGGATGTCGCCGATCCGATCGCCGGGGGTCCGCCCCGGACGCCGTCCACGCGTCAGTGGCCGTCGTCGGTGGCATCAGGCGCGTCCTCGCTGCCCGGGTCCTCGACCTGGCGGCGGTACATGTCCCGGATCTCGTCCACGGTGGTCGCATCCTGGGGGCCCTTGTCCTCGCGCCATCCGATGAACCGGGGGAAGCGGAGCGCGATGCCGCCCTCCTTATCCCGGGCGGCTGTGTGGACGGGGCTGCGCGTCAGCTCGGCGCCGTGGATCTCGGCGACGACGGCCGGCTCGAAGAACACGTCGGGCTCGAGCTCGCAGTCCAGTTGCGGCGGGCACGCGTCCGCCTGGTGTTCGCCGAGCACGTCCCCGAGGGCGTCCAGGTCCTCGTCGGTGAACCCGGTGCCGACCTTGCACACGGTCTTGTACCGGGCCTGGTCGGTGTCCCAGGCCGCGCCCAGCAGGGTCCCGTACCAGCCAGCCCGTCGACCCCGGCCGTGGTAGGCGCCCACGATGACCAGGTCCAGGGCGTCGGCCAAATCCTCGCGGTAGTCGGCTTTGAACTTGACCCAGCGCCAGCCCCGGGCGCCGGCCTGGTAGGCCGAGCCCTCGCCCAGCTGTTTGACCATGACGCCCTCGGCGTTGATGGCCACGGCTTCCTCGAAGAAGGCCTCAAGCTCACCCGGATCCTCGACGGGTCGACCCTGGGAGACGTGGACGGCCTCGTCGTCGCCGACCAGCTCTGTCAGGCGCTGGCGGCGCTCCTCCAGGGGTCGGGTGGTCAGATCCTGGCCGTCCAGGTAGAGCAGATCGAAGAGGTAGAGGTGGATCGGGACCTCCTCGATGGCCCGGTGGAGGCCGTGTTTGCGGCCACGTCGGCGGGCGATGGCCTGGAACTCGCGCAGCTTGCCCGTGTCGGGATCGATGGGGACGGCCTCGCCCTCGACGACCAGGTCGTGATCCTCGAAGGTCCGGATGATCGCGTCGACGACATCCGGGTAGGGCTCGGTGACGGCCTCCAAGCGTCGGCTGAACAGGCCGACCTCCTGACCGGTCTTGTGGGCTTGCATCCGGAGACCGTCGTACTTGAGCTCGGCCAGGGCTGGGCTGCCGACCTTCTCGAAGATGTCCTCGGGGTCCGACAGGCGCTCGGCCAACATGGGACGCACGGGCTTGCCAGGCGTGATCTCGACGGCCTCCAGGGCCTCCAGCCCCTCCGTGCGGGCCAAGAGCAGGGTGGCGCCGATGTCGCTGGTCAGGTTGTAGGCCCGTTCCATGGCGTCCCGCCAGCGAGCCGGTGGCCGGGGCATATCGTCGTCGCCCCAGTCCAGGTCCTCGGCTGGGGCGTAGGCCAACGCGGCCCCGTCGAGCAGGGTCATGTCGGCCACGCCCAACCGGAGCTTGCCGACCAGGAACCGGATCAGGTAGCGGGCCTCCAGCGGTGTGGCCCGGTCCAACAGACGCCAGGCGTGGCCCAGCTTTGTCTCCTGGGAGCCCTGGCCGGAGATCCGGGCGATCTCGCACAGTTTGGTGTGGACCTCGATCGCGTCCAGGGGCTGCTCGCCCCCGAGCTCCTGCTGGCCGAAGGCGTCCAACGCCAACTGGCCACCCCGGGGTTCCTGCCAGAGGGCCTGGGCGACAAGGCCAAGATCGCCTTGGTCGGCCATGAGCTCGTCGATGCGGTCCTGGTCGGCGCCGGTGCGGTCGCGGATCAACCGGTGGACCATCTTCTCGGCCAGGCCGACCTCCAGGCCCTCGTGGTCCGGGGCCAGGTCCCCAAGGAGCATGTAGGCGATGGGCGGGGTCTCCTCGGCGGTGGCTTCGGACAGCAACTGCGAGAGGTGCTGGCCCATCTCGAGCCGGGAGGGGGTAGCCTCGATGGCTTGCATGTGCTCGGCCAGGTCGCGGAACTTCACGGGGCAGGCATGCCGGGTGCTGGGATAAAGCACCGGGTCTCCAGGGGCCTACTCCTCTTCCGGCACCATCTCCTCGATCGGGTCCTGACGAGGCAGGAACTGGAGCTGGACCTCGTCGCCGACCTGGAAACCGTAGGTCTCGGCGAAGGAGGCCTCGCGGAGCGCCAGCTCGGCCAGGCCGGCCGAGCCGATGGTCACGAACGGGTGGCCACCGGCGGCTTGGCCGTAGGTCTCGTAGAGGCCGGCCTTGAGGCGCTCGCCGCCGGACTCGATGACCGCGGTGGCCCCGAAGTCGACCTCGTCGAGCACCATGCTCCCGGGCATGTTGGTCGTCGCGTTCCCGAAGGGGTCGACGTTGATGACCTCGCAGGTCCACACGCCCTCCTCGATGGCCGGTTCGCCGAAGTCGAGGTCCTCGAGGTCGCCCAGGTCCATGCGTGGACCCAGGTCCTCGATCGCGCCGCCTTGTTCGAGGTGGCCGGCCACGGGCCCGAAGATGTCACGGCCGTGGAAGGTCCGGGAGATCTCCTCGCGCCAGTACTTGCTCTCGGCCAGCTCGACGATCTGCTGGATGCCCAGGCGGCGGGCCGCCGGGAGCAGGAGCCCGTTGTCGGGGCCCACCAGGTACTGGCCGCCGGCCTGGATCGCGATGCCACGCCGCTCGGTCCCCACACCAGGATCGATCACGCCCAGGTGGACGGTGCCCTCGGGGTAGTAAGGGACCGCGGAGAACATGGCGAAGGCCCCGGCCTGGATGTCGTGGGGCGGCAGGGTGTGGGTGATATCCACGAGCTTGCTCTCGGGGGTGACCGACAGGATGGCCCCCCGCATGGCGCCGATGTAGGCCGCATCGCCGAAGTCCGTGGTCAGCGTGATCATCACATCGATATGGTCGTCGATGGGACAAAAGCGTGCGGGCTACCACGCCCCGGCAGCCGGTAAGGGCCTTGAACCTACTCCTCGACGGCGATGGCGCCCTCTGCGACGTGCGGGGCCGGCTTGGTCCCCTTGAACTCGTCGAACCGGTAGTCCTCCCAGTCGCGCTTGCCGAGGACGATCTCCAGCTCGGGCGGCGTGATCATGGGTTTGCCGTACCGGGCGTAGTCGTCGGTGGTGATCCGGGGACAGCCCGTGTTGACGAAGGCGTCCAGGTGCCGGAAGCTGGCCAGGGCCTCGGGTGTGAAGAAGTCCAGGCTGATGATGTAGGCCTTCTTGCCGTGCCGGCGGAGCACGTTGGCCAGGCCTTGGGCCAGCAGCATGCGTTCCTGGCCGACGCGAGTGGCCACCAGGATGCCCCAGCGGTGGGCTTCCTCGGCCTTGGCCACGGCCAGGTAGCGTTGCTTGATGAGCTGCTCGACCTCGTCGTCGACGTTGCCGACCCGGCCGGTCATGGGGTCGGCGACCCAGACGGGGATGTCCATGCCCCAGGCCGCAGCGATCGGGTGGAAGTCCCCGCTGCCGATGTAGAGGAAGACGTCGATGTCCTCCTCGGCCTCGACGGTGCGGGCCGCGGTGAAGTTGCAGCCCAGGAGCTGGCCGGGGTTGTAGACCCGGTTGTCGCCGAAGCCGATGTGGGGCTCGCAGCCGTGCTCCCGGAGGATCTCCATGGCCTCCTCCATCTTCTGGCTGTGCTGGGCCGTGGTCAGGATGCCCACCGACTTGCCGGAGAGTTGGTCTGCGGCTTGGGTGACGACCTCGTCGATCGGCGCCTTGGAGAAGGTCGGCACGTAGAGGACGTCCAGGGTCTCGCGGGGCTCGATGCTGGGCATCGGGCTGTGGCCGAAGTGGACGAGCACGTCGACGTGGACCCGCTGCATGTCCAGGCTGATGTCGCAGGCACCGAAGCTGGGATCGCCGCTGATGACGACCTCGCACCCGGTGGCCTCGGACAACCAGTCCACCAGCGCCGGGCCGTAGTCGCGTAGCCCGTCGGGGAACTGGAGGCCGACGATGGAGGGATCGCGTTCCTCGAGGGCCTCGACGATCCAGTCCAGCTGGATGTCGTAGGACGCGTTCAGGTGCTCCAGGGTGTAGCGATCGGACATCGTGACGGCTCCGTGCAACCCTGCGGTGGGCTTCTAGCACTTAAAGGTGCGCCCCTGGTCGCGGGGGGTGGTGGCCGTGCCCGGGCCAGATCAGGCCGGGTTGTCCGCGGTCAGCTGGCGGGCCGTCCGTGGCAGCACACGCAAGAACTCGGTCAACCGCTCGCTGGTGACGTGCGGCATGCAGACGATCCGGATCCCGGGGACCAGGGTCGTCACGCTGACCTTCCAGCCCTCGTCGGCCAGCTTCTCGCGCAGCTCCCGGGGCTTGTCGTGAGCGATGGGCACGATGCCCAGGATGGGGGGCTGGATGACGTCCAGGGGCGTGTTGTCGAGTGGCTCGGCGAACCATCGGGCCAGTTCCAGGGCGCCCTGGGCCTGGGTGCGGTAACCGTCCCGGCCGATGGCGTGCATGGTCGCCCAGGTGGCTGCGGCCGCCGCACCGGGCCGGGTGGAGAGCAGGCCTGCCTGCCAGGACGTGGAGACGTAGGGGGTCTCGGTGGCCCCGGCCTCCAGGGTCTGGGCCTCGCGGACGACCAGGCCGCCGGCGGGCACCGGTGCCCGACCCATCTTGTGGGGGTCCAGGGTGACGCTGTCGACACCGGCGACGTCCAGGCCGAAGGGCCAGGTGTCCTCGAGGAAGGGCAAGATGAACCCGCCGTAGGCGGCGTCGACGTGCATCCAGGCGCCGTGGTCCTGGCTGATATCGGCCAGAGCCGGGATGTCGTCGACGGCGCCGAACTCGGTGTTGCCGGCCACCCCGACCACGCAGGCGGTGTCGTCGTCGACGGCGGCCTTGATGGCCTCGACGTCGGCTGCGTGGTCCTCGGTGGTGCGTGTGGCGGTGACCTCCATGCGCATGGCGTGGGCGGCCTTGCGGAAGGAGAAGTGAGCGGTCTCGGGCATGACGACCTTGGAGCGGCCGGTGGTGTCCCGGGCCAGACGCAACGCCACGATGTTGGCCTCGGTACCGCCCGAGACGAACAAGCCGCCGGCCGCTGGCCCGCCACCGGCCAGGCGTGCCAGCAGCTGGATGACCTCACCCTCGAGCTCGGCGGCCCCCGGGTTGATCAGCGGATCGCCCAGGTTGGTATCGTGGAAGATCCGCCAGGCCTCGATCCCAGCCGGGTGAGGGGCGGTGCACATGCTCCCAAGCACGTGGCCTGAGAGGAACGGGGTGTCCTTCTGGCGGTAGCCGGAGAGCCTCGTGCCCAGCTCTTCACCCGAGAGCCCCTTCTCCGGGAGGTCCATCGTGGCCCCAGCACGGGTGCTCCCACTTAAAGGGTTCCGTCGCCCGTATCGATGACAGAACCACAACCGTTGATGACCCTGGTGCCCTCTTAGGCCCATGATGAGCACCGGCCAGCAGGGCAACGGGAGCGGCGAAGCCGCTCTCAAGGCGCTGACCACCCAGGGTGACCGGGTGGGCGAGATCTTCGGCGACGTGACCACGACCCAGTTCAAGTTCCTGGTCGGGTCCCGGGATGTCACCGCGACGATGTACATCAGCTTCGCCCTGGACGGCGAAGCCTACCTCGCCCAGGTGCTCCACGTCGAGCGAGAGGCCGGCGACGACGGTGACCGGCTGGTGGCCCAGGCCAAGGTCGTCGGCCGCCGCAACGACCGCGGGCTCTTGGAGACACCCAGCACGCCGCCCAAGCCAGGCTTGGCGGTCCACCGGGCAAGCCCGGACCTTGTCCGCTCGGCGCTCAACCTCTCCGACCGGGGCGCTTACCTTGGCCGCTTGCGAGGCCTGGACCTGGAGGTGCGTCTCGACGTCAACGAGCTGGTGCAGAAGCACTGCTCGATCCTGGCCAAGACCGGCGCGGGCAAATCGTATGCCCTGGGCGTGTTGATGGAGGAGCTCTTGAAGAACGACGTCCCCATCGTGGTCGTCGACCCCCACGGCGAGCACGCCAGCCTCTCGGCGCCCAACAGCAGCGATCGTGAGGTCCCCGAGATGCGCCGGTTCAAGGTCCGGCCCAAGAGCTACGCCGATCGGGTGGTCGAGTACGCCGTCGACAGCGACGCCGTCCCTGAGGCCATCCCCTACAAGCTCGACGGCCGAGACCTCAGCGCCCGGGACCTCAGCCAGCTCTTGGGTGGTAGCCTGACCTCGGCCCAGACCGGCGTGTTGCACCAGGCCGTCAAGGACCTCGAGGATGCCGGCTCCTACACCCTGGACGAGATCATCGACCGGGTCGAGCAACAGTCGGGATCCTCGAAGTGGCCCGTGCTGGAGGCTCTCGAGGACCTGCGAGACCTCGATATCCTGAGCACCGAACCCACCAGCGTCCGCGAGCTCGTCGCCGAGGGCCAGGCCACCATCCTGAACCTCAAGGGGGCTGCCCCCCACGTCCAGGACCTGGTGGTGGCCCGGATCACCCGCGAGCTCTTCGAGGCGAGGAAGGTCGGCCTGGTCGACCCGCACATGTGCGTGGTCGAGGAGGCCCACAACTTCTGCCCGGAACGTAACATGCAGAAGGCGGCCAGCGGCGAGATCCTCCGCACGATCGCCAGCGAGGGCCGCAAGTTCGGCATGGGCCTGGCCGTGGTCAGCCAGCGCCCGGCCAAGATCGAGAAGAACGTGCTCAGCCAGTGCAACACCCAGATCATCTTGAAGGTCACGAACAAGAACGATCTCCGGGCGATCAGCCAGAGCGTCGAAGGCCTTCCCCCCGGCATGGAGGACGAGATCCAGGCCCTGCGCGTCGGCACGGCCCTGGTGAGCGAGCCCACCATCGCCGTCCCGCTGTTCTGCGAGATCCGGCCGCGGGAGACCCGGCATGGCGGAGCTAGTATCTCGGTGGTCAAGGACGACGGCCCGCCCCAGCCGCCGCCGGGGAACGTCGTGCCCGACCGGGAGCCGGCCCAGGCCTTGGATGTCCAGCTGGCCGACCC
>CAZBKU010000011.1:0-25359 GCA_964492585.1 uncultured Thermoplasmatales archaeon
CGAGCTTGTGAGCGAAGCTGCCGGCGTTCCCGTACCCCTGGATGGCAACGGTCGCCCCGGACGGCTCGATACCCTTGACCTTGAGGGCCTCGCGGGCGGCGAAGATGACGCCGCGGGCCGTGGCCGTGTTGCGGCCCTTGGAGCCGCCGGCCGCCACGGGCTTGCCGGTGACGACACCGAGGGTCCGCTGGCCGGTGATCTGGGAGTACGTGTCCATGATCCAGGCCATCGTCTGGGGGTTGGTGTAGACGTCCGGGGCCGGGATGTCCTTCTCGGGCCCGATGATGGGTGCGATGGCGTGCGTGAAGCGGCGGGTGAGGGCCTCGACCTCGTCTTCGCTGAGCTCCTTGGGGTTGACGATGACGCCGCCTTTGGCGCCGCCGAAGGGGATGTCCATGACCGCGCACTTCCAGGTCATCCACATGGCCAGGGCCTTGACCTCGTCCATGGAGACGTTGGGATGGTAGCGGATGCCGCCCTTGAACGGGCCCCGGGCATCGTTGTGCTGGACCCGGAAGCCGGTGAAGACCCGGACGACCCCGTCGTCCATCTTCACGGGGACGCCGGTCTGGTACATCGTCTTAGGGTGACGTAGGAAGTTGAGGGTGGACTCGTCGAGACCGAGGATCTCGGCGGCGTTGGTCAACTGCTCTTGGGCCATCTCGTGTGGGTTCGTCATCTAGCAACCTCCAGCTTCAGGGAACGCTTGGGCCCGCGGTATCTAAAGGAGCTACTTGAACCTTCCCGGCGACTCTTCGAAGGAGTCGTAAGCCCAGCGAGCCGCTCGGGACAGGCTAGCCGGCGCAGCATCCCGGCCGGACGCGACCCTTTAAGCCTCCTCCCCTCATGCGATGGACCGACAGCTATGACGGAACTCGATGAGGAAGTCGCAGCGCAGCGCGGGGAGGCCGGTGTCGAGGCCGTCATCCTCCTCAAGGTCGACACCGCCCACGTCGACGACATCGGATCCACCTTGGCCACCTTCGAGCAGATCCAGCACGTCTACCTGGTCACCGGCGAGGATGACCTGGTGCTGAAGACGCAGTTCCCCGCCTACAAGGAGCTCAAGGAGTTCATCGTCAAGGCCCTGGCCCCCTTGGAGGGTGTCGAGGACACCAAGACGATGATGATCGTCAGCACGTACAAGGAGAACGGCGAGCTCCTCGAGGATTAGACGCCCTCACGCCACGGCCTCGATCCCGCGCCGGGATGTGGCCTCCACGGCGGCCTGGGTCATGGCCGCCACGTCGACCTTCTTCTCCTCCTCTTCGACCCGGTCCAGTTGGGCCCAGGTGACCGGATGGTCAGGTCCCAGGGCATCGCACATCTCGGGCCCGGTGGACATCTCGAAGGTGTCGAGCTCCTGGGCCAACTGGACGATCTCGTTCTTGTCCAGGGCCAGCAGCGGGGTCAACACGGGGACATCCACGGGCTCGTGCACGCACGTGAGGTTCTGGAGGGTCTGGGAGGAGACCTGGCCCAGGCTCTCGCCGGTGGCGATGGCATCGTAGCCCTCACGCTTGGCGATCTCCGCAGCGGCCCGGAGCATGAACCGTTTGGAGAGCACGAAGTAGTAGGAATGGGTGCACGCCTTGGCCAGTTGGGAGAACCCCTGGCCGCTCTGGGAGACCCAGAGCTCATCTATCCCCAGGTGGCGACAGCAGGCCACCGACTTCTGCTCGGGCCCGTCATCGGTGAAGGGTTCCTGGCTGAAGTGGATCGCGCCGACCTCGTGGCCGTTCTCCTGGAGCATGCGGGCAGCCACGGGCGAGTCGAGCCCTCCGGACACCAGCACGAGCACGCGCACGGTTCCAACTACCCGTGTCTGGTTGATAAAGCGTTCCCTGCGGGACGTCTGAGAAGATGGGAGAGAACGGAGAGGATGGCCGGCGAGGTGAGATCAGGGCCGGCGGTCGTCACCCTCGTCGGAGCCGCGGTCCTCGTCATCGGGGTGGTCGGGCTCCTGCTCGTCGCCAGCGTTGTCGTCCTCATCCGGACGATCGGAAGCCCGGTCGTCGCCGGGGTTGTCGTCCTCATCCGGATGGTCGTCCTCATCCGGATGGTCGTCGGCACCAGGCCGGTCGTCGGGTGCGGTGTCGTTGCCGGGGCGCTCAGCGTTCTCGCAGTCCTCCTCGTCGACGTCCTGGAACGGCGGGGTCTCGCTCACGGTCCCGTTGCTGGCCTCGTCCCCGGGCTGGCTGGCTTCCTCGGCCTGGCACAGGCCCCAGGTCGATTCCTCGGGCGGGCTCTGGTCCTCGCCGTGTTCTTCGGCGACGGCAAGCGGCGCAGCCACCAAGAACAAGGCAGACAGGATCGCGAAGGTCTGGATCTTCATACTAGACTCCCTCACACCGTCGACCTTCTCCGCGTACATCAACGGTCGGCTGTCACGGTCGAAGGTGGCAGCTTGGTCCAGGCCTGGGCCGGTTCTTTCGGAGCCCCCTCTGGCCAGCCCTTGTCTACCCCCTGCCCTTTGCTGGCGTTCCGTGATGGCAACGGGATCCCGATGGACTGGCCGAGCGACCCCCAGAAGGAGACAGCCTCCGCTCGGCGACAGGGGTTCCAGTGGAACTATGCGAACAACATCCGAGTCTCTTAACTACCCGATGGGGTCTACCATCGGTTGTGGCCGGGATGGGATGCACCCCCAACATCTTGGGGTAGTTCTGTCACCGGTCGAACGCCCGAGAGGGGATGGACCAGTCGTGAAGTGCCCTTACTGTGAGGAAGAGACCCGCGTCGTGGATTCACGCGACACGCACGACGGGGCGTCGGTCCGCCGGCGTCGCGAATGCGTCGTGTGTGATCGTCGTTTCACGACCTACGAGCGGGCCGTCCTCGAGGGGCTCCAGGTGCGCAAGCGGGATGGCAGCGTCGAACCCTTCGAGAGGGAGAAGCTCGCCGCCGGCATCTACCGGGCCTTCGAGAAGCGTCCGGTGACCGAAGCGCGCCTGGAGACCCTGATCGAAGAGGTCGAGGAGGAGCTGAGATCCCTCGGCCAGGTCGTCGTGGACAGCTCCCTGGTCGGGGAGCACGTCTGCGAGCACATCCGAGGGGTGGACGAGGTCGCCTACCTCCGCTTCGCCTCGGTCTACAAGGAGTTCTCGGAAGCCTCCCAGTTCGTCCGAGAGCTCAACTTAATGAAGAATAAGAGGTAGAATCAAATGGCAAGTGTGATCGTCAAAGAAGAGGCCGCAAGAGATCTCCCCGAAGAGGCGCTGGCCTACTTCGACGGGGATGAGCTCCGAGCGCGCTGCTTCATCGAGAAGTACGCGCTGGAGAACGAGGAGGGGGACCTGGTCGAGCGCCACCCCAAACAGATGTGGGAGCGCGTGGCAAGCTCCATCGCCTCCGTCGAGGAGGACGAGGCTAGATGGACCGATGAGTTCCTGTGGCTACTGTCGGACTTCAAGTTCGTGCCTGGCGGCCGGATCCTGCATGGCGCCGGCAACCCCCGGGACGTCACCCTCACCAACTGCTACTTCACCCGGATCCAGGAGGACAGCCTCGAGGGGATCTTCGAGTGGTGCAAGAGCGCTGCCCGGACGTACTCGTACGGGGGCGGGAACGGTGTCGACATCGGCATCCTGCGACCCGATGGCTCCCCTGTGAACAACGCCGCCCGGACCAGCAGCGGCGCGGTGAGCTTCATGGAGCTGTTCAGCACCACCACCGGGACCATCGGCCAACACGGCCGCCGGGGGGCCCTGATGATCACGTGCCCGGTCTGGCATCCGGACATCAAGGACTTCGTGGAGATCAAGTCCGAGGACCTCGACTCCGTCCGGTACGCCAACATCAGCGTCAAGGTCACCGACGAGTTCATGGAGGCCGTCCGCGACGACGAGCCCGTCGCCGGCCGGTTCTCGAACGACGAGGTCGACCACACCGAGAAGCAGATCGACGCCAGCGAGCTGTGGGACACGATGATCCGCAGCGCCCATGCTTCGGCCGAGCCCGGCGTCTTGTTCTGGGACACCGTCAAGCAAGAGAGCCCCAGCGAGTACTGCGCGCCGGTGGAGGGGACCAACCCCTGCGGCGAGCAGCCCCTGGAGCACAACGGTGCCTGCACCCTGGGCCACGTGAACCTCTCCTACTTCGTCACCGGCGACTTCACCGACGAGGCCAGTGTGGACTGGGAGGGGATCGAACGCGCCGTCAAGACCGGTGTGCGGTTCCTCGACGATGTCGTCGAGTACAACCTCCCGCTCCACGCCCACGACGACCAGGCCAAGCAGGCTCGGAGCACCCGCCGGGTCGGGTTGGGCGTGACCGGCATGGGCGACATGCTCGCCAAGCTGCGTATCAAGTACGACTCCGACGACGCCATCGCGTTCATCGAGACCCTGATGGAGCGCATCCGGGACTGGGCCTACGAGGCCAGCGCGGACATCGCCGCCGAGAAGGAGCCGTTCCCGCTCTTCGACGCTGATGCCCACCTTGAGCGCCCCTTCGTCCAGCGCCTGCCCGAGGCCATCCGGGAGCGCATCGCCACCGACGGCCTGCGCAACGTGTGCATCCTAACCGTGGCTCCGGTCGGCTCCGGCAGCGTGCTGACCGGGACGACCAGCGGCGTCGAGCCGATCTTCCAGCTCAAGTACAAGCGACGTAGCGAGTCCCTGTCCCAAGAGTGGTACACCGTGGCCCACCCGTTGGTCCGCGAGTACCGTGACGTCACCGGCGACGAGGGCGAGCTGCCTGACTTCTTCGTCACCTCCCACGACATCGACCCGTTCTTCCGGGTCAAGATGCAAGGTACGCTACAGAAGTACGTCGACAGCGCGATCAGCAGCACGGTGAACCTGCCGGCCGACATCGACGTCGAGACGGTCAAGGACATCTACCAGTACGCCTGGGAGCTAGGCTGCAAGGGCATGACCGTCTACCGGGAGTCCTCCCGGGAAGGCATCCTGATCTCCGACGAGGATGAGGACGCGGAGGCCGAGACCGATGACCAGGCCGCTGTCCAACAAGCCACCGGGCAGGCCACCACACCGGCCACGCCCCAGCAGAGCGCCACCCAAGCCACAGGCCAGGAGACCGGGACCCCCCGGCCCCGCCCGGACGTGGTGATGGGCACGACCCAGAAGATCGAGACCGGGTACGGTTCGCTCTATTGCACCATCAACGAGGATGACGAAGGGCTCTTCGAGGTCTTCGCCCAGATCGGTCGCGGCGGTGGCTACACCGCGTCGTTCACCGAGGCCGTGGCCCGGCTGACGTCGTTGTGCCTGAGGTCCGGTGTCCCTGTCGACGAGGTCGTCGAGCAGCTCGAGGGCATCCGGTCGCCGAAGATCGCCTGGGACCACGGCGAGCGCGTCTACTCCGTGCCCGACGCGCTAGCCAAGGCCCTCAAGCGCCAGCTCTCCGGCGAGTTCCGGAAGAGCATCCAGGCCCGTGTGGACGCCTTCGCTGACGGGCCCGGCGTGACCCCCTCGGTCGAGGCCGAGACCCGGGTGGAGACCGACACCGAGGTCGAGAAGGAGGTCGCCAGCCAGGACGACGATCAGGTCCGCGAGATGGTGCGCCGGGGCATGAGCCCGGAGTGCCCGGACTGCAGCGCGTTGCTCGTCTTCGAGGAGGGCTGCGTGAAGTGCATGTCCTGCGGTCACAGCGAGTGCTGACCACGGGACGGCCATCCGGGACCCGCCACAGCCTGGGGTCGTGCTCGCTGGGGACCATCGGTTCCCCCGATCGGACACCTGAGGCGTTCGGCGCCGGACCACAAAGCATACGGAGGGGTCCGGCGCTGGACGGCCGTGTTCGTGCACCGGTGCGTCGGAGAGGTCACCTTCGTCACGGTCGATATGGTGCTGGGCCAGGAAGGCGGCGCCGGCAACGTGCGCAACCTGCTCGCGCGCCTGGAACCGGACACGATCGTGGTGGACCTCTCCGTCAAGGACCTGGAGAAGATCCCAGGCGACCCACCCGAGGGCCCCTTCCACCAAGGGCTGCTCGAGGCCTTGGAGCCGGTGGCCGAGGAGCCCCTCCTACGGGGCTACGAGACAGCGATCGAGTGGGCAGCTGACCACGGGATCGAGCTCCATCCCATCGGACCGACCCCCCGTCAAGGGTGGATCCAAGCTCGGCGGATCAAGAAGCAGATGCAGGACGCCTCCGACGCTGACGACCTCGAGACCCGGTCCAGGAGCGCCGTCCAGGCCGCCAAGGCGGACGACCGGATCGGTCCCTTGGCCACGCGGCACCGCCAAGCCTTGGCCAAGAGCCTTGAGACCATCCTGGTCCATGAGCCCCCGCGGACCGTGGCCCTCTTCGCCTTCCCGTGGGGCGAGATGGTCAGCAGCGATGTCCGACGGAGCATGGGCCTCCGCCGCGTCGAGGGCGAGGCGTTGAGCGGAGGATGGCCCGCTTGACGGGCCCGGTGCCCAGGTTCTCGCTGATCCCGGCGCGATGGTTGGTCCGGCACGAGCAGGTCGATGACGAGCACGTCGACCGGTTGGCTGCCCGCATCGAAGCCGAAGGTGCCCTGTTCAAGCCCATCGTGGCCGACGAAGGTAGCTTTGTGGTGCTCGATGGGCACCACCGGTTCGCCGCCCTGGTGAGGCTGGGCTGCCGGCTGGCCCCGTGCCACCTCGTCGACTACAACGATCCCGCCATCCAGGTCGAACACTGGGAGAACGGAGCCCCCATGTCCAAGATCGATCTCGTCTCCAACGCGCTCAACGATCAGCTCTACCCGAGCAAGACCAGCCGACACAGGACGCTGAGAGCCATGCCCGCCCAACCGACACCGCTACGGCATCTCCATCCCGGCCAGGGGCTGGTCCGATGAGGATGGGAACCCTCGACAGGACAAGCGAGGAGCTTGAGGAGGCCGCCAAGCAGGCAAGCTCTGCGATCGGCAAGCGTGACTTCCTGAAGCGTGTCGGCGAGATCGTCCAGGAGAGCGGGGGCCTGCTTGACCCCGAGGTGGCCGCGCTCGTGGTGCTCGACGAGCTGGGCCTGGCCCAACCTGCCGAGATCGTGGCCCCACACTACGCCAAGGTGCTTCCGCCAGAGGACCTGGAACCGGGGCTCGACGGGATCGTCGTCGAAGGCAAGCTCTTGGGGATGGAACCGACCCGGACGTTCTCCAAGAAAGACGGCGGCACGGGTTTCGTGACCAACGCCCGCGTGAAGGGCGAGCACGGCATCTACCACATCACCCTCTGGGACGACCACATCAAGTCCCTCGTGGGGATCGAACCCGGCACCCAGATCCGCATGGACGGGCTCTACACCAAAGAGCGCGATGGGACGGTGGAAGCGCACACGGGACGGGATGCCGTGATCAAGGTGCTGGACGAGGGGCCGTGACGTCGTTTCGGGGACCCCCGGTCGTCGATTAGATAAGGGACGGCTTGGATGACCCGTTGCATCCCCCGAGGCCTGCCACCCTCCCTCCTGCTCGCACAGCCCTTCTGGCTGTCGCTTGTGGGATAGATACATGGCATGCCACACCAAGCACGGGGGGACGGTGACGACATGGCCCAGGCACAGACCGAACAGGAAACCGAAGACGTCGACCTCCAGGACCTCCCAGGGGTCGGACCAGCGACCTCCGAGAAGCTACGTGATGCCGGGTTCGACGATCTTCTGTCGATCGCCGTCGCCAGCCCGTCGGTGTTGTCCGAGACCGCCGAGGTCGGCGACGCGGCGGCCATCCGGATCATCCAGGCAGCTCGCCAGATGGCCGACATCGGTGGTTTCGAGACCGGGGAAGACATCCTCGAGCGACGCCGTCACATCAACAAGGCCACCACCGGCAGCGAGAACTTCGACGAGCTGATGGGCGGCGGGATCGAGACCCAGTCCATCACCGAGTTCTTCGGCGAGTACGGCTCCGGTAAGACCCAGGTCTGCCTCCAACTGGCCGTCACCGCTCAGCTCCCCGAGGAAGAGGGCGGCCTCGACGGCGATGTGCTCATGATCGACACGGAGAACACCTTCCGCCCGGAGCGGATCGCCCAGATGGCCGAGGGCATGGACCTGGAGCCTCGAGACGTGCTCAAGCGGATCCACGTCGCCCGGGCCTTCAACTCCCACCATCAGATGCTCCTGGTCGACAAGGCCTTCGACCTAGCCAAGGAGCATCCGATCCGGTGCATCATCGTGGACAGCCTGACCGCCCACTTCCGGGCCGAGTACATCGGTCGTGGGGCCCTAGCCGAACGGCAGCAGAAACTGAACAAGTTCATGCACGACCTGCTGCGGTTCGGCGACGTGAACAACGCCGTTGTGGCCGTGACCAACCAGGTCATGGCCAAGCCGGATGCCTTCTTCGGCGATCCGACCCGACCCATCGGTGGCCACATCGTGGGTCACACGGCCACCTACCGTCTCTACCTTCGCAAGTCCAAGGGTGGCAAGCGCATCGCGCGCCTGGTCGACAGCCCGAACCTACCCGAGGGCGAGGCTGTGTTCAACATCACGACCGACGGCATCCGGGACTGATCGACGGTCCCGACCTGTGTGCCGCCGACCTCGGCGGCCCCATCTCTTGCCGCGGTTAGCGGCCGCTGGGCGCCGAAGGTTGGAGAAATCGTCAGAGAAGACCGATGAAGATCGGTAGATGTTGGAGATAGGCCGGGAGCGGGAAAACCGCTCCTACGCCCGGGCCTCGGACCATCGGTCCGAAGCGTGGCCGGCCTGCCCATCTGGTGACCTGGTTGGTCTAGAGGTCGTGAGGCATCAAGGTGGAACGGCCGTTGTTCTCGGCACGATCCTTGGCCTTCTCGACCTGCTCAGCAACGACGTCATCGAGGGCGTCGTAGAACTTCGAGCTTACTCGGAAGTCACCAGCGAGCTCTTTGACCTGGGTCTTGTTCACTGCAGCCATGGTCTCACCGTTGGCCCGAATACGCTGATTCGGTAAAAATCCGCCGCTAAGTCAAGGCTTATCACGGGTGCCTGGCCAAGGGGGCTGGTTCCAGAGGATATCGAACGGCGAGCCGGTGAACTCGATGGTGGAGGAGAGGAGGGAGAACGATCGAGTCGACGGCGAGGTTCCCTCGGGCGCCTACTTGGCAGAGATCGACTCCAGGCCGGAGATGATGTTCCAGATGATGGTGCGGCCGTGAAGCGGGATGTTGGGGTCGTTGGCCAGGTCATCGAGGATGCTGACAGCGCCAGCGACACGGATGTCGAGCGCCTCATCGCTGTCGAGGAGGCGTTGCTTGGCGTCATCGGCGCCGCGGCGGATGTTGCGAGGCACAGAGGTGTCCTCGATCAGCTGGTCGATGACCACCGTGACCTGTCGGAGTCGTTCTTCGGAGTCCATAAGGGATCACCCTGAAGCGCTCATCGCCTCGTTGAGAGGGCTGGGCGGGGTTCGCAAGCAGGCTGTAGCTGGAAGTGGTACTAAAGTCTTACTGTGGCGTGCCTCGGGGCTGGTGGTCCTCGGCCTCGGAGCGTGGGACCACCCCACGGTCGATCTCACGAGCCGGGACGCCCCCGTAGAAGGCCCCCGGCGGGACATCGGCGTTGACCAGGCTGTGGGCGGACACTGTTGCCCCCTGGCCGATGGTCACACCGGGCAGGATCGTCGTGTTGGCCCCGATCGTCGCTCTGTCCTCGACGGTCACCCGTCCGGTCCGGTACTCGTCGGCCAGGAACTCGTGGCAGAGGATCGTGGTGTCGTACCCGATGATCACGTCCTCGCCAAGGGTGATCAACTCGGGGAAGAAGATGTCCATGGTGGCCTCAAGGCCAACGCTGGCGTGCTTGGCCACCGCCATGCCCATGCGCCGGTAAAGCCAGTTCTTGACCCGGAAGGAGGGCATGACCCGGGCCAGGGCCATGAGAACGTAGTTCCGGCTGGTCTTCAGGAACCCGACCTCTTGGCTCCAGTACCAGAGGGAGTTCCGGGGACCTGGGCTGGGGTGGTGGTCGAGTCGGCGTCGTGCCAAGGTGCCTCGAAGCGCGCATGCAGCACCTCGTGTATGGCCCTTGCTGTGGTCGGCCCGATCCCGTGGACCTTGCGCAGATCCTCCTCGGTGGCTCGGAACACGGCGGCGGGCGTCCCGAAGCTCTCGAGCAGCCGGGCGGCCCGCTTGGCTGAGACCTGGGGAAGGCCTTCCATGAGGTAGCGTTGCTGCTCGCCTGTGGTCCGGCCGGCGGTGCCGTGCCGCAGCTTGGGTGGCCCGCGACCCTCGTCTTGCTCCTGGCGGGCCATGGCAGCCACGATCTTGGCCGCCTCACGGACGTCGCCCACGGTCAGGACGGTCACGCCGAAGCGGGCCGAGAGCGTGGCGATGGCCCCGGCCACGGCAGCCCGCTGGATGCCGCGACGCTCCTCGAACGGGTTCCCTTCGACGAGGAAGAGGGGCGCCTCGAAGTTGCGTTTGAGGCCGCGGGCTTGTTCCATCAAGCGCCCGTCGATGATGCTCTTGCAGAAGTCGTCGGCGGCCTTGCGTTCGACGACCAGGCGGTTGGACAGGATGACGTCCCCGGTGGGGAGGGTCTGGGGCTCCATCTCGATCCCTTCCTGCCTTAGCAGGCGGGCAAGGGGACCGTTGAGCTCCCTGTGGTCGACGATGACCTTGGGACCATCGTCAGCCTGCCTGGCGCGTGCGGCGGGGTTGGGCCGGATCGTCGGGGTCCTGGCGTCTTGGCTCCGGGACCGGAGCTGACAGACCATAGCCCGCATCTCGCGTTCCTTCTTGGCGGCCGACCAGTAGGTCGCCTCGTCGCTGGTGCCCCGGGCCATGAGCAGCACCACACGGCCGGCCTCCTGGCGTCCCGTGCGGCCGCGGCGCTGGATCGTACGGACCGGGCTGGCGATCGGTTCGTAGAAGACGACCAGCCCCACGCTGGGGACATCCAGCCCCTCTTCGCCCACGCTTGTCGCGACCAGGACGTTGTGGGTGCCCTCCCGGAAGGCATCCAGGGTCTCCACCTGGTCGGTCTGGCTCATCCCATCCTTCCCGCTTTGACCCACGAAGAGCACCGGGTCCAGACCGATGACCTCGTCCAGGGCCTCGGCCAGGCGTCGGGCGGTAGCGCGGAACTGGGTGAACACGATGGCCTTAGCCCCGGGGTCATCGCAGATGTGATCCCGGAGCTCGGCTGCGCAACGCCGCATCTTGGGGTGCTCGCCGAGGTAGCGATCCAGCAGGCGTCGGGCGTCCTTCAGCGGTGCTCGCTGGGCCAGGCGGTCGTCGTCCTCGGTGAGGTCGGTGAGGTAAGCTTGGGCGGCGGCCACGCTCTGGGTCTGGATGAGCTGGACGGCATGGAGGGCCTTGAGGGCCCGGGCGATCTGGCCGCGGGCCCGGCGGATCTGGCGGTTGTCTGAGCTCCCGGCCTGGTCGAGGCGTCGTCGGGCCTTGAGCAGCTCCCGGCGACTGGTGAACCGGGAAGGGTAGTGGCCGCGGGAACGGAGCTCGGCGACCTCAGCCTCGGCTACCTTCCGGGCACTGGTGGCGGCCTGCTCAAGCGTCCTCGGCAGGGAGACGCGGACCCAGTCTGTCCGGACGGGTTCGATGTAAGCGCGGACGTCCTCGTCCTGCGGGCCTCGGGCTTCGATGTGCTCGATGCCGAGGTTGTCGCAGACCTCCTGGATCCTCTCGGCCTCTCCACCGGGGGAGGCCGTGGCACCGAGGACCTGGACACCGGCGTGGCGGAGCTCCTCGGCCACTGTCACGGCGGCGTAGCCACCGACGGCCCGATGGGCCTCGTCGACCACGAGCAAGCCCCAGGTCTCGGGGTCCAGGGTCCCGGTGAGCACGTCGTTGCGGGCCACCTGGGGAGTGGCCACGATCACCGGCGCCTGTCGCCAGGCGTCCTCCCGTTCGTCGGGGGCCGTCTGGCCGGTGACCACGGCGATCTCTACGCCGTGGAGATGGTCTCGGAAGGTCCGGGCGTGTTGCTCGACCAGGGGCCGGGTCGGGGCCAGGACGAGCACGCGCGCGCCCTCCTCCAGGCGCCGGGCCATGACCAGGGTGCAGATCAGGGTCTTGCCGAGGCCCGTGGGCAGCACGATCAGGCTGTTGCGATCCTCGCAGGCCTGTGCGATCTCTTGCTGGTAGGGGCGTTCCTCGACATCGACGATCTCGAGCCGGGCGGCCGCGGCTGCCATGGAGGACCGACGGGACCCCCAGGGTTTGTTGCCTTCCGCCGGACCCCCCCGAAAGTGCCAGGGCCTGGTGCAAGGGGACCGAAGGTCCAAGCGAGGCCGTGGCGGCCCCGGTGGCCCAGGTGCTCAATCGAAGTGCTTAAGCCAGGGCCCCGGTCTCGACAGCCTATGCGTCACGGGGTGCTCGCCCTCGCCTTGCTCTCGACCGCGCTGCTGGCCTTCGTGCCGGCGGCCACCGCGCAGCAGAGCTGCGGGTTGGAGCTTGCCCCGTCCGAGGACAACCCGAGCGTGGACGGGTTCTCCGAGGGGGAGGCCCGGACGTTCACCTTCGAGATCTCCAACCCGAACCAGTTGGAGGCCGACGGGCGCCTGGTGCTCAGCGATCCCCGTCCCAGCTGGTTCTGGAACACGCAGCCGTGGTCAGGCAGCGTCGCCGGCGGGGAGACCCAGACCGTCGACATCTCCATCAGCTACGAGGGGGGCAGCGGCACCACTGCCGACCTGGAGGCCCGCCTCGAAGAGGTCGAGTGCACCGCACTCCTGACCGCCGGAGCCATCGACGGCGACAGCGGATCACCTGTCACCCTCTCCTTGTCGGGCCAGCCGGCCCCCGGGCCGGGAACTGATGATGACAGCACCCTGTGGCCCTGGGCCCTCTTCGGTGTGGTCGTCCTCGGGACCGCGATCGCCGTCCCGGTCTACTACCAGCGTGGCCGGGTGGCCATCGAGGCCAACTGCGAGGAACCCGAGCGCGAGGTCGTGGCCGGCCGGGGCACCAGCTTCCCCATCGTGCTACGGAACAAGGCCAGCGAAGCGATCCACGTCGCCCTGGAGGTCACCGATGTCAAGGAGGGCTGGAGCGCGTTGACCACCCTGCCGGATCTCGAGCTTGGACCCAAGGAATCCCGGACGATCTACATGATGGTCCGCGCCCCGGACCAAGCCCGGTCCGGGGATATGTGCGTGGCCAAGCTCAAGGCTACTCCGGAAGGCGGCTCGGCCCAGGTCGTCAAGACCGTCTCCCGGGTCACCCAGGGGACCGGTGCCAACCCCTCAGCCGGCGAGGAACCCGAAGAGCCGGCAGAGGACGACGACGCCTAGACCCGGCTTACGCGAAGGCCTCGATCATCCAGACAACCGGGTCGCCGGCCAGCACCGCGAGCACGACCCCGAACCAGAGCGGGACCAGGAACGGGACCTTTGGCGTCACCCAGGGCCGATCGATCCCGTGCTCGGCCAACCAGGCCGGATCCAGGGCCTCCTCGGGGACCGAGCGGGGCGAGGCGGCGATGCGCCGCTGCCCGTCCTCATCGAGGTACTCCACCGGCCAGACCACGCCGAGGTCGACGTGCTCGAGGTCCACGCGGAACCCGAGGAACGTGTGCCAGCCCTCCAGGTCGCCTCGGACGAGGTTCAGGATGAACAACCCGAGAGGTACCAGAAGAGCCACCAGCAGCCCGTTGACCAGGGCGGTCAGCACGAAGGGGAATGGTGAGGGCCACGGGATCATCCAGGCCGCTCCCAGGGGCAGCGGTGCCAGCACGGCCAGGCTCATCATGGCCTTGGCATCAGCGCCGCCGGCCACAAGACCCGTGTAGTACCCGACCAGGGCGATCACAAGCACCAGGCCCGCCACAGCGAGCTGGGGGAGGTGGGTCTCGAAGAAGCCCGGCGTCTGCCAGGCATCGTACCCGAGGAACAGGAGCCCGGCGCCTGCGATGACCCACCAGCAGGCATCCGGCGCCCGGCGCCACCGCAGATCGGTGATCGCGGCGAAGGCCAGCACGCTGGTAGCCACCAGGACCCGTAGAGCGTCGACGGGGAGCATGCTCAGGCCGACCAGGGCGGCCGGGTCCTTAGCTGGCTCGGATGGCGGTCGGCTAGCGGATCCGGAAGCGCAGGATGCCGGCGATGCCACCGAAGGCGTTCATCAGCATCTGACCCTCCTCGGACTCGGTGCTGATCATCTCCACGGTGGTCCCCATGTCGTCGGCCATCTCGGTGAGCTCCTTGACGACGTCCCGGCTCTCCTCGATGCTGGTCCCCGAGTGATCGCACTCGGGACAGGTGGGCACGTCCTGCTTGAACGCATCCCAGTCGTCGGTGGTGATCTCCCAGGCGTGCTCGCAGTTCGAGCACGACAGCTCGACCCGGCGACGGCGAAGCTCCTCGGAGAGGATCAGCGTGTCCACGGCCCCCATCTGCAGGTGCTCGCGGGCGTCCTCCTCCCCGTAGGTGAACTTGCCGCCTTCCTGGCGGACCTCGGCCAGGAACTTGTTCATCAGGTCCTTCTCGGCGGTCAGGCCACGCTGCTCGAGGGTGTCGTGGGCGGCCTCCACGAGCTCGCGCAGCCCGTACTCATCGGTGTAGCCGGTGTCGAAGCTGTCGATGACCTTCTTCTCGAGTTCGTGGTGTAGGAACCCGCCGTCGAGCCACTGGTCCTTGGTGGCCCCCGGCCCGCCGATCAGCAGGCCCTCGAGGCCCTCCATGTTGACGAACACCTCGTCGCAGGCCTCACCGACCTCCTTGAAGAAGTTGTGCGCGGCCTCCTCGATCAACCGCTCGAACCGGCGCTGGGACTGGCCACCCTTGGTGTGCTTGCGGGGGACGAACGACTGGATGTTGCGAAGCTCGCGGACCTGTTGGCCCTTGAGCAGGCCCAGGGTCGCCTCGGACCGGTCGATGACGACGAGACCGTAGGTCTCCTTGTCGACGACCATGCCCTCCAGGGGTTCGAGGTAGAACTTCGAGTCGCACCGGTAGATGTTGATCGGCACGGGTGCCGGTGGCTCCATGACGAACTGGACCATCTCGGACTGGCCACCGCCGGCGTCCTTGGCACCGACCAGCAGCACGAGCCCGTTGCCGGGGACCTCCTTGAACCCCTTGAGACGCTGGAGGATGGACTCCAGGGCCGAGGTCACGTTCTTGCGGGTGGACTTGGACTTGATGTTCTGAGCCTGGCCGATCTCACCCTGGATCTGGTTGACGGCGTCGCCCAGGTTCTTGTCCGGGGTGAGGTAGAGCGAGACGAGCTGGGTGCCCTGGCCGCGGATGTCGCGCAGCTCCTCGAGCTCTCGCTTGAACTCGTACCGGGCGCGTTGTTGAGCACGTTTGTCCTGTCGGTCATCTGCCAAGGGGAAGGCCTCCGAAGAGAAAGACACCATCGGCTGGGCCGATGGTGCGGGTCGTCAGACGACGACCGCTTGGGTCATCAAACCCCCTTCAGGCCGGCTTCCCCTTAAAGCCCTTCGCTGGGTCACGGCGCCTGGGCCGGCCGGCGCCCGTAGGCCACCTCGAACCGGTCCAGGGCCGCCTCCAGCCGGGGCAGGCCCTCCTGGGCGCCGATGGCCTCCAGGGCGAAGGCGGCGATCACCGAGCCCATCCGGCAGCAGTCCTCCAGTCCCCAGCCCTGGGCCAAGCCATGGACGAACCCGGCGCTGTGGGCGTCCCCGGCGCCGGTGTGCTCGATGTCGTCGCAGGCCACCCCGGGGATCCGCTGGGTGCCCTCGGGCGTGTGGAGCTCCTGGCCATCTGCGTCGGTGACGACCAGGGCTTCCATCGTCCCCAGCAGGCCGTCGAGCCCGCCGGCGTGGTCGGCCAGACGCTGGGCTTCGTGGTGGTTGGCCAGCAGGATGTCGGTGGCCTCGACGCAGGCCCAGACGGTCTCGATGTCCCGGTGGAAGGTCTCCTGGCCGGGGTCGAAGGTCACGTGCCCGCAGTGTTCCATGAGCCGGGGGTAGGTCGACAGCTCGCCTGGGGCGAAGTGGCCGATCGGGGCGGCCACCAGGTCGATCTCGGTCATGTGCGGGGTGGCCCCCTCGTGATAGACGATCTGCTGGTGGCCCTTGGGGTCGGTGGCCAAGAACGCTCGGGCGGTGGGGTCCTGCTCGTGGTAGAGCAGGTCGCTGAGGTCGACGCCGTCGGCCACCAGGGCCTCCTCGTAGGCAGAGCCCCGGAAACCGGCGCCGACGGCTGAGACAAGCTGGGGCTCGTGACCCAGCCGACCCAGGGCCCGGGCCACGTTGCCCGCACAGCCCCCGAACCGCTCGCCCATGTCGGTCGCACGCACCGCTTGGTCGTCGACTGGGAGGCTGGGGACACGCGCGATCAGGTCCAGGGCCACCGTGCCGGCGACGAGCACGGGAGGGGATGCGGCTGCCCTGGTTTGAGGCTATCCGACCGGTCTGGATAGAGCCTGGTCAGAGGCGGCTGGGGCGTCGTCCCCGCCACCCGAGGAACACGGCCCCCAGGGCCAGCACGATCCCCAGCGCGAAGAGCTCGGGGACCGGCAACCGCTCGCGCCCGAGGAACTGGTCGCCGATGCGCAAGGTCAGGGCCAGGATGGCCCCGGCCAAGCCGGCGATGGCGATGCTGGTGGTGGCCAGCTGGCTGCCGTATTCTTCGACGATGCGGCGGTCCTCCTCGGCCAGGCCCTTGCCGGCCAGCTCGACGGTCAGCCGGTCGCGAGCGATCTCGAGGCCGACCAGCAACGCGAGCAAAAGCATGCCCAAGCTGCCGGCCAGCCCGATCAGATCGATCCTCACACCGGGCTGGGCCCAGGGGACCCCGGCGAAAGCCAGGGCGGCCGACGCGTGGAGATGGGCGCCGGTGGCGGTCAGGACCGCCACGCCCGGGACCCCGGCGGCCGGGGCTGGCCAGCTGGCGTAGGCCGTGAGGTAGAGCGCGCTGACGAAGGAGAGCGTGGGGAGGATCAGACGCAGGTCGATCGGGATGTAGGGCGGGTAGAGCAAGGGCGGGACGGCCCCCCACCAGGGCGCCCGCCAGAGAGCCAGCGTGGCGAAGATCCCGGCCAGGGCGGTCAGGCCCACGTGGCGACCGGAGACCCGGGGCCCGGCGGCCTGATCGTCGGTCATCGGGCCATCACCCCCTTGGCCAGGGCACGCTCGAGACCCTTGGCGCCATCCTTGAGCCGGTGGGTCCGCAGGTAGGGGGTGCCGCCTTCCTGGAGAGTGACCCGGGTCTCCAGAGCCGTGATGGCTTGGGCCAGGGCGTCGGTGGCATCGCCGGCCGGCGGCTCAGGCGCCAGGACGTGGACGGGCGTGGCCCGGCGGGCCGTGTGCGTGTGGGTGTGGATGCGGCGCACACCCTCGAGCAGGGCCTCGGTGTCGACCTCGGGCCGGGTGACCACGAAGATCAGGGGGCGTTCGCGGGCCAAGAACCCCTTGACGCGCTCGACAGCCGAGGGCAGGCCCTCGCGGTCGGTGCCGGGGGCCACCTTCGAGAGACCCCGGGCGATGGTGAGCTCCTGGCGGCTTCCGGCGTCAGGGTAGAAGGTCTGCTGGGTCCCGTTGTAGGTGGCACCGCCGACCCGGTGACCGCGGCCCAGGAAGTGGTGGACCAGGGCCAGGGTGATGTCGATGCCGTCCTCCAGGGCCGTGTTCACGGTGGTGCCGACCTCCAGGGTCTGGTCCAGATCCAGGAAGAACCAGACGTTCTTGCGGGCCTCGGGCTCGAAGGTGTTGACCTGGAGCTCGAGCTCGTCGGTGCTGGCCTTGGCCGTGGCCTTCCAGTTGACGAACTTGAGCGGGTCGCCCTTGACGTACTCGCGGATCTCCTGGAACTCGGTGCTGGCCGGGCCCTTGTTGGACCGATCCTCACCCAGCCGGTCACGCCCACGGCCCCGCAGGCCCTTGACGGTGCGCAGGGGTCTCACGACGGGTTCGACGGTCAGCTCGCGCTCCTGACCCTGGGCGATGGTGGTGTCCGGGGCAAGCTGGAGCGGGTGCACGCGGTGGAGGGCCGGGGCCTCCAGGGTCCAGGCGCCCCGGCGAGGGGACGCGAACCGGAAGGGACGGTCGGTGGCCTGTCCAGGGGCGACCAGGTGGAGGTTGGTGCCGTCGGCCAGCTGGAAGGGTTCCGGCAGGGCCTGGTGGGCCAGGGCCAGGTAGGGCCCATCGTCGAGACGGGCGGTCAGGTGAGCGGTGGCTTGCTTGGCGCGCTGGAGATGGGTCGTGCCAAGCTCGGTGGCGACCTCACCGGTCTGGTCGTCGGCATCCCGGGCACGGATCAGGACCAAGAGCACGACCCCGGCGACGACCAGCAGCGTGGCGTTGCCGAGGGCCAGGCCAAGCACGGCCGGCACGAGGGCCAAGAGCAGGAGCGCGCGGGACAGGGAGGTGTGGGCCAGGGTCGTGGCCTCCTAGGGGTCTCGTTTCGGGGCGGGCGCTGGCGTGTCATCCAGCACGTCCCCGACGGCCTCATCGGGCGAGCTCCCTTCGAGCAAGTGCTCGACCTCCAGGATGGTGCGGTGGGAGAGCGCCGGGATGGCCACGCGCTTGACGTCGTCGGGGATCACGAAGGTCCTCCCTTGGATCAGGGCCATGGCGCGACTGGTCTTGAGCAGGGCCAGAGCGCCTCTGGGGCTGGGGCCGACCTCGACGGCGTCGTGGTCCCGCAGGGCCCGGACGATCTGGCTGATGTAGCCGAGGAGGTCCTCGTGGATGAAGACCTCCTCGACGGCGGCCTGCAGCTCGCCGAAGGCTTGAGCGTCGAGCACCGGTTCGATCCGGTCGGTGGGGTCGTCCTCTCGCCACTGGATCCGACGGCGTAGGATCTCTCGCTCGTGGTCGTCGGTCTCGGGGTACCCGGTGTTGAGACGAAGCAGGAACCGGTCCATCTGGGCCTCGGGCAAGGGGTAGGTGCCCTCCTGTTCGATCGGGTTCTGGGTGGCCAGCACGAAGAAGGGCTGGGGCAGGATCATCGTCTTCCCGTCGATGGTGGCCTGGCGTTCGGCCATGGCCTCCAGCAGGGCCGACTGGGTCTTGGGTGGGGCCCGGTTGATCTCGTCGGCCAGGAGCATGTTGGTGAAGATCGGGCCTTTCTGGAAGACGAAGGCGCGGTCCTCGGGCTCCCAGATCCGGGTACCGAGGATGTCGCTGGGGAGGACGTCCGGGGTGAACTGGACCCGGGCGAACCCGGCCTCGATGGTGCGGGACAGGGTCTTGACCAGCAGGGTCTTGCCCAGGCCAGGGTAGTCCTCGAAGAGGACGTGGCCCTTGGCCAGGATGGCGGCCAGGACCTTCTCGATGATGTCCTCGTGGCCGACGAAGTACTCGGAGACCTCGTCGATGACGAGGCTGAGACGGTCGGCGTTCCGGGCGGCGGCCTCGTCGATCGCAGCTTGGGTGCTGGGCTGGCTCTCGGCGGTCTCCTTCATGTGTGTGCCTCAGGGTCTCTGGGGAGCTGGTCGACGTCCAAGAACTCAGCCAGGGCGGCGGCTCGGTCCTTGCGGGACGGGTGTGAGCCGCGGGCCTGGGCCTCGGCCAGGGCGGGCAGCAGGCGCCCGTGCTCCTGCCGGTCGAGGGCGGTCTCGATCCGTTGGGAGAGCTGGCGGCCGCCGGTGCCGGTGGACAGGTACTGGCGGATCTGCTCGCGGGTGCCCTGGATGACCGGGTCCGGGAGCGACCGGATGGCCTGCCGGTGGAGATGCACGTCGTCATCGAGCACGTCCTCCGTGGTCGTGAACGCACCGGTCACCACGGCCAGGGCGACCGAGCCGATGATGGCCCAGTAGGCCAGAAGCGGGCCGAAGGGGAGCACGGGCGCGGTCAGCAGGAGGAAGGTCACAGAGAAGGCACCGGCCCCGGCCAACAGCGTCGGGATGTCCCGGACATCCGGCCGCATGCTGAACGTGACCACGACCCCCCAGGCGACGAGGACCGTCGCGCTCAACCGTGCCAGGATCAGGGGGTCGGAGGCCAGCAGGATCAAGGCGCCGACGAGAACGAGGGCGGCCAGGGTGGTCACCCCGGCGACGACCCGGGCCAGGTTGCCGATCTCGACGATCTCGGCGGTGACCTGGCTTCGGTGGATGACCAGGTCCAGGGCAGCCACGGCGGCCAGGGGGCCTAGGACCTCGGGGCGGAAAAGGACCCCAGAGTGGACGACGCCGCCGGTCAGGACGAGCCAGGCCACGCCGCGGAGCCAGAGGCCTGGATCGACGTAGCGGGAAGCGCCGTGGAGGACGAGGGCGGCCAGCGCGTAGGTGGCGACCAAGCGGACCTGGACGCTGCCCCAGGTGCTGAACTGGGCTCTACCACCGATGAGCAGGACGACCATGGTCAGGCCGGCCAACGCCAGATGGATCAACGGAGGGTCCTGGGTCCGATGGCCGTGACCGGTCTGGCTCACGCCTGGACCTCCTCCGGATCGGTCTCCAAGCCCACCTCTCGGATGATGGTGTGGATGGCCTCGTAGGTCGCCCGGTCGACCCCGGCATCGCCGTAGAGGGCGACCTCCAAGTGGGTGCGCAAGGCCTCGGCGTCGTCGTAGGAGGCGTTGGCGATGGTGGTCAGATGCTTGCAGACCTCCCGGGGGGTGGACTGCTGGCCGACCTGAGCACCGGCCTCACGGGCCCGGGCCTTGAGCTGGTCGAACAAGCGCCCGACCTCCTCACGGTAGGTGGCCACCCGGCCCTCGATGCGCTTGCTGGCCGGGTCGCCCTTGGGATGGCGGGCCTGGACCAGGATCTCGAAGGCGCCGGGCTCCTGGAAGGTCTCGGTGTGGACCAGGTCGGTGCCCTGCATGTTGGCCGTGGCCGCCCGGGTCTGGTCGTTGTGGGTGACCTGGAAGGTGACCTTGAGCTGGCGGGCCAGCTCCTCGGGTTCGGCGTGGACCTGGATGGGCACCGTCTCGCCGGGAGCGACCACGGGACCGACCATCAGGGGGCTGTGGACCCGGATCTTGAGGCGGGCTGCTGGTTGGACGGCCGGCTCCTCGGGCGCCGTCCCATGGCCGTTGGTGCTGCCGGGCTGGGCCGGTTGGGTGTCCTGGACCTGGGCGTCGCTCCGGCGAGGCTCAGCGAGACGCTCGCGAAGGCCGGTCAGGGTCGCGGCGAGGCGGTCCTTGGTGGCCTGGGAGGGTGGCAGCTGGAGAGCCAGGAGGCCGACCAGGAGGGTCAGCGAGCCCCAGGCCAGGAGCTCTTTGCCCGGGGGCGGGTAGGGGGTGGGGCCGAGGGCTTGCCAGGTCAGGGCCAGCTGCATGCCGACGGCGAAGGAGCCGACGACGAAGGCAGCCGGCGAGTACCACCCGTGGTCGCTGAGGCCGAGACGATCGGCCAGGGTCACGGGGTGGCCTCCGTAGCGTTGGCCTCGGTCTGGTCGCCATCTTGGTCGCCCTGGCCGGCGCATGTGGCCAGGATGCTGGCGAAGGTCAGCTCGTCGTAGGTCGCACCCTCGGCGCTCATCTCGGCGACGTAGGTGCCGGTGGTGAGCTCGGGGCGCGTCTCGGTCGAGTCCTGGCTGACGTCGTCACCGAAGGCGGCTGGTTTATCGATCTCGAACACCACGTGGTCGGGGTTGTCCTTCTCGTAGACCCGCGCGGAGAACTGGCCGCGGAGGTCGGTCACCTCGAGGCGGACCCCGAGGCCGATGTGCCGCTCCTCGACGGTGAACTCGCGCTGGTTCTGGAAGCTGGCCCGGCTGGAGAGGGCGTTGCTGGTGTCGTTTTGAACGCTGGGGTGGTGCCAGATCGCCTCGGTGCGTTCCTCTTCGATCTGGCAGGTCGGACGCCCGCCGGCAGGCCCGGTGAGGTTGCGGTCCTCGTCGCCCTCGGATGGGTCCTCCGGTGGGTCGCCCTGGTAGTCCTCCGGGAGCGGGGGGTCGCCTTCCCAGTCGGCATCCTTCAGGAACAGCCGGTCGGCTGTCTTGGCGGCGTCGGCGAGGACGCCGTTGACCAAGGGGGCGACCATCAGCGTGGCGATGCCGAGCACCGCCAGCGCGCGCGTGGTCTGGTCCACCAGGGAGCCTCCGACAGGCCGGGGTTCCATCTCTGAGTATAAAACCTTTGTCGAGCGAACGTTCCACTGCCAACGCTCATCGGACGTAGATCGGGCTGGTGATCGCCTTGTAGAGCAGGTGCTCGGGCCCGGCCTCATCGTCGACGGTGACGACCTCGGCGCGCATCCAGCAGGGCTCTTCCAACTCGATGTCGACGGCCACGGTCGTCGGGGCGCCTGTGAGCCGATCCTCGAGCTCCACACCCTGGCAGGAGACCAGACGCAGGCGGTCGCCCGGCGCGGTGGTCTCGACCTGGACGGTGTAGGTGGCCTGCCCCGAGAGCCTGTCGCCCATGAGCTTGGTGTCGCCGGTCCCGGTCTCGGTGGCTTGGAAGGTGAGCCGCGGGTGGGCGGGATCCCAGGCGACATAGGTGCGACCCTCCTCGACGGCGTCGAGGATGGCCGCCGGGGTGTTCGCGTCCGCGTACACCCACGTGGTGGGCTGGCCAGGCCCCTGGATGGGGGTGAGGATGGTCCAGTGGTTGTCCGACCCGCCGACGATGGGGATCTCGTACCCCTCGTCGAGCTTCTGGGTCCATAGGTCCAGGGCCAGGTCGTTCTCGCTGGAGGGCAGGTGGCCTTGGAAGACCTCGTCCCGGTAGAGCCAGTGGATGTTCCAGACCTCGAAGGCGTCGGCGCCGGTCCAGTCGAACCCGGGCTGCTGGTAGACGGTCAGCTCGTCGTCGACCGTCTTGTCGGTGGGATGGTTGACGACGAACAGCCCGCCGGGAGCCTCGGCGACGTCGTCGGCCACGGCGTTGACGATGGCCGCGTCGGTGTCGCCGTCGGGCTCGGCGAACCGGCCACGGTCGAGCAGATCCAGGGTGCTGATACCGGCGTGCCCGCCGGGCAGGGAATGCTCGTACCCGGGGACCAGGGTCACCGGCCCGTCGTAGCCCTCGGCGGCGTCCCGCATGCCCGCCAGGGTGTTGTGGTCGGTGATCCGCATGTAGTCCAAGCCTCGCGCCTCGGCTTCCCTCATCCGCACCGCGCCTGGCGTGGAGAGCGTGTGGGGCCCGTCGCCACAGCCGTCCTCGGGATCCATCTCGGTGACGACCCCGGTGGCGTTGGCCGGGTGGCAGGCGTCGTGGCTGGCCGTGGTATGGACGTGCCAGTCGCCGGCCAGCCAGCGCGGTCCGTCGTCGGCTTGGGACAGGGCTGGTGCGGCCAGGACGGGGACGAGCATGACCGCGGCGATGAACGTGACCAGGAGCTCCCGCATGTGCAGCCTCCATGGGGGCAACCGTTGGCTGGCGGATAGCCGTTGTGCCCTAGCGGGCTTGCGGGCTCCCGTGGACCCCGGGGCCGTTCCAGGCATCCTTTTAGGGGGTGGTCCGATGGGGGCCCATCATGCCGGGGCGGGCGCTCGTGACCGGTGCCTCGAGCGGGATCGGCGAAGCCACCGTCCACCGCTTGCTCGATGAAGGCTGGCACGTCTACGCCACCGCGCGCCGGGACGAGGACCTCGACCGGTTGACCGAGATGGGCTGCACGGCCCTCCGCCTGGACCTGCGGGCCGAGGACAGCATCCGGGAGGTCGCCCAGCGCGTGGCCGAGGAGGGCCCGGTCGACGCGGTGGTCCTCAACGCCGGCCTGGGGCTACCTGGCGCCGTCGAGGATCTGGGCTCGGGGGCCTGGCAGCACCAGTTCCAGGTCAACGTGTTCGGCACCGTCCAGCTTTGTCGCGAGCTGGTGCCCTCGGTGCGGGAGGCCAAGGGCCGCTACGTGTTCGTCTCCAGCCAGGCCGCCCTGGTCTCCTTGCCCCTCTACGGGGCCTACTGTGGCAGCAAGAAGGCCCTGGAGGCCGCCGCGGATGCGCTCCGCATGGAGCTTCGGCCCGACGGGGTCAAGGTCTCGATCGTCGAGCCGGGCCCGGTGACCACGCCGTTCCACGACCGGGCCGAGACGTTGCGCGCCGACTACGTCGACGAGGACGGCTCCCGGTGGCACGAGGACTACCAGGCCATGGACCGGGCCATCACCGAGCAGGTGGCCGGTAAGGTCTCGCCTGAGGCCGTGGCCGATGCGATCTACGCCGCGTTGACCCGGCGGTGGCCCAAGGCCCGGTACCACGTCGGCAAGCTCTCCTGGATCGGTAGCGTGCTGGTCCGTCTGTTGCCGACGTTCCTTCGGGACCGGGTCATCCGGTGGAGCATGGGGTACTGACCGGTCTCACGTGTCCTCATCCAGTTGCTCGGCGCCCAGCGTGGGGGCCCCGCGAACGCCCTTCCCTTCGAGCCTCAACCGTCTGGTTTGGCCGGGATGGTCCTGCCCGTCGTGCCTTCTCCTCGGAGAGGCCGACGTCGTTTACGCGGCCCCGGTCCAGGACTGCCTGGTGAACGACACGCTATGTCGCAGCACCGACCGCGGGTCGCGGGCCCAGCCGGACAGCCGCCCGCCGACGGGCCAGGCCTGGCACCGGATGACCGCTAGGCCAAGAGGCTGCTCCCCTCGGTCCCCAAGGGCGGCACGGTCACGTTCATCTTGAGCACGGCCACCCGGCCGGACCCGTAGCCGATGAGGTTCAGGCACGCGTGATCCTGCTCGATGCTGAACAAACGATGAGGATCCATGGCGAGCAGGTGGGTCAGGTAGGCCCGGTTCTGGGCGCCGTGGCCGACGACCAGCAGATGCTCGTGGCCCTGGCGGGCCTCCTGGATGGCCTGCCGGTAGCCCCCGGTGACCGCTTGCCAGGACTCGCCCCCGGGCAGCTGGGGATCGTCCTTGTTGCGCAGGGCGCCTGCCAGTTCGACGATGGTGGCCAGGACCTTCTCGTAGGGATCCCCGGGGCGGCCGTAGGGGACCTCCCAGAGGCGCTGGTCGGTGACCACGTCCAGGCCGTGGGGCTCGGCGACGATCTCGGCGGTCTCGTGGCACCGCTTGGCCGGGCTGGCGTAGATCGCGTCGATCGGTTCGTCGGCCAGGAGCTCTGCCATGCGCCCGGCCTCCTGCCGGCCTTGGTCGGCCAGGGGCTCGTCGCCCACGCTGAACATGTGCTGCTCGTCCTGGCCGTCGGCCTTGCGGGCCGTGGCGTGCCGCATCAGGTAGAGCCGTCCCATGGCTTAGACCTCGTAGCCGCCCTCGGCCACGTCGAGGGCCCGGCGGGCCAGCATCGGGACCGCGTGCTCCATGAGCTCGAAGAACGGATCGTCGGTCTTGCCGTCCAGGTGCCGGGCGTAGCTGCCCTCCAAGAGGATGGCCAGCTTCCATACCGAGAAGGCGACGTACCAGTCCAACCGGTCGACGACCAGGCCGGTGACCTGGCTGTACCGTTCCATCAGGTCGCTTCGGTCCGGGAACGTGTCGGCCTCGGTGAACCGTGATTCGACCGGCAACATGTTCTCGGTGGGATCGCCGGCATCGCGCCAGAAGGTCAGCATCCAGCCCAGGTCGGCCAGCGGGTCGCCCAGGGTGGCCATCTCCCAGTCCAGGATGCCTGTCAGCCTGGGGGGTCGGCCGTCGAAAACGACGTTGTCGAGCTTGTAGA